>CAZULI010000027.1:0-11444 GCA_964621095.1 uncultured Acidimicrobiaceae bacterium
ACAGCCCACAGAACGCGCTCTCCCACCGGTATCGTCAGCTTCATGTCCGAAGTTCTCATCAAGGCCGTCGGCCTGCGCAAGCACTTTGGTGACTTCGTCGCCGTCGATGGCGTTGACTTTGAGATCAAACAGGGGGAGGCGTTCGGGTTCCTCGGACCAAACGGTGCCGGCAAGACGTCAACCATGCGGATGATCGGTGCCGTCAGCCCGATCACGAGCGGCTCGCTCTCGGTCCTCGGACTCAACCCCACCACCGAGGGACCGCGTCTGAGATCCCGGCTTGGCATCGTGCCCCAGGACAACAACCTCGACGATGAGTTGACCGTGCGGGACAACCTGTACACGTACGGCCGATACTTCGACATCCCAAAAGCCGAGCTCCGCGACCGGATCGACGAGCTCATCGAGTTCGTGCAACTCACCGACCGGCTCGATGACAAGGTTGACACGCTCTCCGGGGGCATGAAGCGCAGGGTCTCGATCGCACGAGGCCTCATCAACAACCCCAACCTCTACATCCTCGACGAACCCACAACCGGTCTCGATCCCCAGGCCCGCCATGTTCTGTGGGACCGCCTCTACCGTCTCAAGCAACGGGGCATCACCCTGATCATCACCACTCATTACATGGATGAGGCTGAGCAACTCTGCGACCGTCTGGTGGTGATGGACAAGGGCAAGATCGTTGCCAGCGGGTCACCGCGCGAACTCATCGAAGAGCACACACCTCGCGACGTCGTGGAGCTCCGATTCCCCGTCGGCGTTCTTGAGACCATCAACGGCGAGATCGAGAAGCTCTCGGATGAGTTCGAGATCCTGGCCGATCGCGCACTCATCTACACCAAGAACGTTGACCACACCATTGCGCTGATCCACGAGCGGGGCATGGAACCCACCACGATCTTTGCACGGAGGGCAACCCTCGAGGATGTGTTTCTCCGTCTCACCGGTCGCACCCTGATCGACTGATGGCGACACCACTCTCCATTCGGGTCGTTGAAGCCGAACTCCGAACGTACCGTCGCACCTGGCACGGTTCGGTCGTGACCGGTTTCCTCAACCCGATCCTGTACCTCCTCGCGATGGGGGTCGGGCTCGGAACGCTCGTCGACAAGAACATCTCGATTGATGTCGGCGACATCTCATACCTCGCCTTTATCGCACCGGGGCTTCTGGTCGCAACCGCCATGCAGACGGGTGCTGGCGAGGGAGCGTGGAAAGTCATGACGGCCGTCAAGTGGAGCCGAACGTGGCACGCCGCCCTCGCAACCCCGGTCGGGGTCAGAAGCCTCGTGCTCGGTCAGGTGTACTGGGCAACGCTTCGGGTCATCATGGTGTCGATCTCGTTCGCCCTGGTGATGGCACTCTTCGGGGTGGTGTCACCCGCTGGCGCACTCGGGGCGATGCTCCCAGCAATCCTTGTCGGGGCCGGCATGGCGGCCGCCACAACAGCATTCACCGTTCGTCTCACAACCGATGCTCCGCTCGCCATGTACTTCCGCTTCGTCGTGACCCCGTTGTTCCTGTTCTCTGGCGTTCTCTTCCCGATCACCCAACTCCCGACGTGGATCCGACCGCTCGCGTTTGCCACGCCAGTGTTTCATGGCGTCGAACTCGCCCGCATGATCTCGCTCGGCATCACCCCGACCGCCCCACCTTGGATCAGTTGGCTCTTTCTCATTCTGGTCATCGTCGCCGGAACGCTCCTTGCGATCAGACCCCTGCGCCGTCGGATCACCCCATGACCGCACCGATCTTCGTGCCCAGAGTCCTCCCCGTTCTCCCACGCATGTGGCGGGGCCGGTTTCTCGTTGAACGCAACCTGGTGGCAACAAGACGGTTCTGGCCGGTTCTGCTCTCCGGGTTCTTCGAACCGTTGTTCTACCTCGTGGCGATGGGGGTCGGGCTTGGTGATCTCACCGTGACGTCACCTTCGGTGGCGTGTCGGTGGACTACATCGCCTACATTGCACCAGCGATGCTCGCCGCGTCTGCCATGAACGGTGCCGTCTTTGAATCAACCAACATTTTCTTCAAGCTGAAGTACGGCAAGATCTACGAAGGCATCCTGTCAACGCCGGTCGAACCGGTGGACGTTGCCTCTGGCGAGATTGTGTGGACCCTCGCCAGGGGCGCCATGTACTCGACCGCGTTCATGCTGGTCATGGCGTCCATGGGGCTGATCAAGTCCCCACTCGGCATCCTTGCCCTCCCAGGTGCACTGTTGATCAGTTTCTCGTTCGGTGCAGCGGCGACGGCGGGTACCACCTGGATGCGAACCTGGCAGGACATGGATCTGGTGACGCTCATCACCCTGCCGCTCTTCCTCTTTTCGGCAACGTTCTACCCCCTTGATGTCTACCCGCCGGCTCTTCAGGTCGTTGCCTGGCTCTCCCCGCTCTACCACGGGGTCGTCCTGTGCCGTGGCCTGACGCTCGGTGTCCTCAGCTGGACGATGCTCGTGAACATCGCCTATCTGGCAGCGATTGGAGTCGGCGGGGCGTGGATCACGACACGCCGCATCGGCCAAATGCTGCGGGTGTGAGGACCGGGTTTCGTCCACCACCCGTTGCGCGTTCGTCCGTTCACGGTACGCTCAGCGCCGATATCCTTGCAAGACAAGGTCTCTGTGGAAAGGACTGTGATGACTCAAGTGACACTTTCGGTTCCGGACATCTCCTGCGCTCATTGCAAGAACTCCATTGAGGGGGCACTCGCACCGCTTGACGGCGTCGAAGAAGCAACGGTCTCAATCCCTGATCGCAACGTCTCCATCACCTTTGATCCCGACCGCACTGATCTCGACACCATCGTTGAGGCGATCGACGGTCAGGGGTACACCGTCGCCACCGGATAGCGGCCATGGCAGACTCGGTCCGGTTCGATGTTGAGGGGATGACCTGTGCGTCGTGCGCTGTACGGATCGAACGGGTGCTCGGCAAGCAGGAAGGGGTCGAGTCCGCGGTTGTGAACTTTGCCAGCCAGGAGGCGCGGGCCGTCGTCGACCCGGGGACCGACGTCGAGAGTCTGCGTCGTGCCGTGGCGAGGATCGGGTACGAGATGACCGAGATCGGACCCGACGACGATCGCCGGTCGGTCACCGAACGGTACTCCGACGAAGCCAGGGAGCAACTCCGCAATCTGATCGGGGCTGCCGTACTCACCCTCCCCGTCATGTGGCTCGCCATGGGCGGCCCCCACGAACCTTGGAACCCCTGGGTTCAGTTCATCCTCACAACGGCGGTGCTGTTCATCTTCGGGCGGCAGTTCCACGTCGCGACATGGAAGCAACTCACATCACTGTCGCCGGCCATGGACACCCTGATCTCGGTGGGGACCCTTGCGGCGTGGGGGTACTCCACCATCGTCCTGTTGACCGATGGCGCCGGAATGGACCACACCGGCGAGACACACGTCTTCTTCGAGACGGCCGGCATGATCATCGCCCTCATTCTTGTTGGACGATTCTTTGAGGCTCGTGCCAAAGGCCAGGCGTCCCAGGCCATCGCCAAACTCGCAACCCTGGGAGCCCGCCAGGCGCGCCTCGTGGAAGGCGGGGTTGAGCGGCTCGTCGATCCCCTTGAACTGGCGCCGGGGAACACGATCGTTGTACTTCCCGGGGAGAAACTCCCAGCCGACGGGGTCGTCATCGAGGGTCGCTCCGACATCGATGAATCCATGCTGACCGGTGAGAGCCGTGCCAAGGCGAAGGAGGTGGGTTCCCACGTCTTTGCTGCCACGGTGAACCAGCAGGGGAGACTCACCGTTGAAGTCACCGATGTTGGACCCAACACCGCCCTTGCCCAGATCACCCGCCTTGTTGAGGACGCCCAGGCGACCAAGGCGCCGGTCCAACGTCTTGCGGATCAGATCTCGGCGATCTTCGTACCCGTGGTCATCATCATCGCGATCGTGGTGGGCATCGCCTGGTTCATCGCCACCCAGGAGGTTGCCCGCTCGCTCCAGAACTCGGTTGCGGTTCTGATCATCGCATGCCCTTGTGCCCTCGGCCTGGCCACACCGACCGCAATCATGGTGGGAACCGGCCGGGGTGCCGAGATGGGGGTGCTGTTCAAGAACGCTGAAGTGTTCGAACGAGCAAGAGACACGGACACGGTCGTGTTCGACAAGACCGGGACGTTGACCCGAGGGGCGATGACCCTCGTTGAGGTCGATACCGACGAGGACGAGCAACGGTTCCTTGCGATCGTGGGATCCCTTGAGGCCGGTTCGGAGCATCCGATCGGCAGGGCGGTGGTTCTGGGCGCAGAGGAACGGGACGCCGTGCTGATGCCGGTCGAGAACTTTCAGGCGGTGGAAGGCAAGGGGGGCCATGGCATCGTCGACGGCATGCACGTCATCGTCGGTACTCCGTCGCTGATGACGGATCACCAGATCCCGATCGAGCAGTGGTCCACACGGTTCCAGACCGTCGCGGCTTCGGGGAACACCACCTTCCTTGCTGCTTGGGATGGATGGGTGCGTGGTGTGCTCAGTGTTGCCGACACGGTGAGAGAGACGTCGGTGGATGTGATCGCCGCCCTTCATGGGTTGGGGGTCAAGACGGCGATGCTCACGGGTGACTCGATCCAGGTTGCATCGGCGATCGGACAGCAACTCGGCATCGATGAGGTTGCTGCCGACCTCATGCCGGGGGACAAAGCTGCGGCCATTCACGACATGCAGGATCGTGGGCGGATCGTCGCCTTTGTGGGGGACGGAATCAACGACTCTCCTGCGCTGGTCCGAGCTGACCTCGGAATGGCGATCGGCTCAGGATCCGACATCGCCATTGAGGCGGGCGATGTCGTGTTGATGTCAGGGGATCCCGCGCTCTCCGTGACGGCGCTCAAGCTTGCCCGATCAACGTTCTCGACGATCAGGCAGAACCTTTTCTGGGCGTTTGCCTACAACAGCGCGGCGATACCCCTGGCAGCGGTCGGGCTGCTCAACCCCATGATCGCCGCAGGAGCAATGGCGTTCTCGTCGGTCTCCGTTGTCGTCAACTCGCTCCGGCTCCGACGCTTCCACTGATCCCCCACTCCGCGCATTCTGTGGGCTGTAGCCCACCGCCACGGTGGGTTCATACCCTGGGTACGCGCGAACGGGTCAGTCGTTGTCGAGGCCTTCGATGAAGTCCTGGGCTTTTTCGGCGGCGGTGTCGATCTGGTCGGAGTACTTGCCACCGGTCTTGTCGTCGATGGTGTCAGCGACCTTCTCGATGCCGTCCTCGATCTTGTCGGCGTGCTCGCCCACGGCGTCCTTGCCCTTGGCGAACAGACTCTTGGCGCTATCCATGAACCCCATTGATGTTTCCTTCCCGTCGTTGAGCAAAAGGTAGCGGAACCGACGAACACAGTCATCCGACGGGGTACGGTTGCGTCATGCCCAACCGACTCGCCCACGCCACCTCCCCGTACCTCAGACAGCACGCCGACAACCCGGTCGACTGGTACGAGTGGGGTCCAGAAGCGTTCGAGGAGGCGGCGTTGCGGGACGTCCCGGTCCTGTTGTCGGTCGGGTACGCATCCTGCCACTGGTGTCACGTCATGGCCCACGAATCCTTCGAGGATGACGAAACCGCCAGGTACATGAACGAGCAGTTCGTCAACATCAAGGTCGATCGTGAGGAACGCCCTGACGTCGACCAGATCTACATGGACGTCCTCACATCCATGACCGGTCACGGGGGGTGGCCGATGACCGTGTTCCTGACACCCGATCAACGCCCCATCCATGCCGGGACGTACTACCCCAGGACCGCCATGGCGCACCACCCAAGCTTCATGGACGTGATGGCTGGTGTGACCAACGTCTGGCGGACGAACCGGGCCGGGGTCGACGATCAGGCAGCAACGATCACCCGGACCATCGCAGAACGCGGGTTTCCGGCAGGACCCGTGCCAACCCCCGACGATCTTGACACCTCCATCGCCACGATCAAACGCTTCTTCGACCCGATCAACGGCGGGTTCGGAGGAGCCCCGAAGTTCCCCCAGGCGCCGACGCTTGAGTTCCTGATGCGGATGGCAGCGCTCCAGCCGACCACCGAGACCGGCATGGCAGCCCTGGAAATGCTGACGACCACCCTCGACAAGATGGGGCGGGGCGGGATCTACGACCACCTGCTCGGCGGGTTCGCCCGTTACTCCGTCGACGCCTTCTGGCTCGTTCCCCACTTTGAGAAGATGCTCTACGACAACGCCCTGCTGGCCCGCATCTACCTGCGGACATGGCAGCTCACCGGGCATGAGGCGTTCCGGACCACTGCTGTTGAGGTCCTTGACTATCTCGACGAGGTACTGGCCGATCCCACCGGCGGGGTTCACTCCGCCGAGGACGCCGACTCCGAAGGTGTGGAGGGGAAGTTCGCGGTCTGGTCGTGGGGGGAACTCGCGTCTGTTCTCGGTGATGATCTCCCCATCGCGTCCGCCATCTACGGATTCACCCAACACGGCAACTTCGAAGGGGCGAACATCCCGACCCGTGAGAGCGATTTTGGCGCCATCGCCCAACAGTTCGGTCTCACCGAGGAGGAGCTCGACGAGGCACACCAACGGATCGACCATGCCTTGATCGCGGTACGCAGAAAACGGGTTCCCCCACAACGTGATGACAAGATCGTCTCGTCATGGAACGGGTTTGCACTCCGCTCCTTCGCCGAAGCTGGTGCCATCCTGGGCAGCGACCGGTACCGGGATCGGGCGGTCGCCATTGCGTCGTTCCTCACGACGACCGCGAGCCCCGATGGCGGTCTCGTGCGGTCCTGGCGTGACACCACCGGTGTTGGTGCGTTCGCCGACGATCTCGCCTCGGTGGCCATCGGTCTGTACTCCCTCTTCCAGACGACAGGGGACGTGCGCTGGTTCACCCATGCTGAGACACTCGTCGCCCGGCTCAGAACGGAGTTTGCCGACCCCGAAGGAGGGTTCTTTGCAACGTCAACATCGGCGGAGCCCCTCATCACCAGACCAAAGAACCTCCAGGACAACCCCACGCCGTGCGACAACGCGCTTGCACTTGAGACCCTGCAACTCCACGTCGCGCTGACCGGTGACCTCGGCGCCACTGCGGAGATGGACGCGACCATGCGGGCGGTATCGACCATTGCACAGCGACACCCACCGTTCGCCGGTCACAGTCTTGCGGTCTGGGCAACCCACCTTGCGGGGATCAAAGAACTCGCCCTCACCGGGATCGGCACCTCCACCGAGGAGATGGAACGGCTCGTGTGGGGGTCGTACCGACCAACGGTCGTTGTGGCCACCAACCGGGGCACCGACTCCCCGGTGCCCCTCCTCGAAGGGAGAGATGCAACCAACGTCGCCACCGCCCATGTGTGCCAACACCTCGTATGCGGGCTCCCCATCACGGACGTCGAGGATCTGGCCGCTGCTTTGGAGCGGTGACCAGCACGGCAACGGTGAGCGCCGTCAAACTGCTCCGACGGCTACCCTCCCGGGATGGACGTCACACGACGACAGCAGCAGCCTCCGGTTCGAAGGCCGATCGCGATTGTTGCATTCGGGGGCTGGAACGACGCCTGCGATGTCGCCTCCACCGCTGCCCATTTCATCATCGACGCCCACGACGAGACGGCAACCTTCGCCGAGATCGAACCCGACCCGTTCTACGACTTCCAGCAGCACCGTCCGACGGCTGAGATCAAAGACGGCGTACCCCAGTCGTTGGTGTGGCCGTCGGTGAGTTTCACGGCGATCTCACGTCTCAACGACGATCGCGACCTCATCGTCGTCACCGGGCCGGAGCCAAACTTCCGATGGAAGACGTTCGCACGCTCCATCGTTGACGTGCTCGAGGATGCCGGCGTCGAGGAGGTCATCCTCGTTGGTGCCTACGTCGGGGCGATCGATCACCGCCAACCCGTCCTGCTAGCCGGGTCCGCGACCGACCCGATCACCATGATCCGAAGCGGCCTCGACTCCTCGAACTACCACGGGCCGACCGGCATCATCGGTGTCGTCCAAGGCGCCTGCAAGGAGGCCGGGATCCGTGCCCTGTCGATGTGGGCAGCGACGCCACCGTATCTCTCGGGGAACCCATTCCCGAAAGCGGTCCTCGCCATCGTCGAGAAGATCTCCGACATCACGAACCTCCACATCGATACCTTCGACCTGGTCGCCATCGACGCTGACTACACCCAGAAGGTGGACGACGCACTGGAAGACGCCGGTCCGGACCTCACCGAGTACCTTGAGGAGATCGACTCCTACGACGAGCCGCTCCTCGGCTCCCTCATGTCGTCGTGGAGCCCTGCGGACACGCCGTCAAGTCCCCTTGATCCGGACGGAGCCGAGGGCCTTGTGGATGAGATCGTCAGGTTCCTCTCCGGCGGCGATGCATAGATCACCATGAGCGAACTCGAACTTGTCAAGACACTGCATCTTGTTGCGGCTGCCGTTTGGACCGGTGGCCTCATCGTGCTTGGGTTTCTCGTCTCGGCAATCCGCTCGGTCACCGACGACCGGGCGGTGCTGCAAGCCACGGCGAGGCAGTTCTCCTACCTCTCCTGGATCGCCATGGCGGTCGCCCTCAGCACGGGGGCACGACTCTACTTCATCAACAAAGCCCAACCCGGTGATTTCACGCTCAAATGGAGCCTCATCGCGGTTGCGGTCGGCGTTGCCGCCGTGCACCAGTTCACCGCCAAGGGAACGCCGCCCGCCATACGCGGCATCATGCAGCTGTTCATCATGCTGGTTTCCATCGGCATCTTCGCTGCAGCGGTGGCGCTCCCCTACTAGGGGGAGCCGCCACGATCACTGATCTGCCGTGAGCGGATGAGCGCTACTTCTTGTTCTTCCGCTTGTGCCTATTGGCCTTGAGACGCTTGCGGTACTTGTGCTTGCTCATCTTTTTGCGGCGCTTCTTGATCAGCGAACCCATTCAGGTGACCCCTCACTTGAGAATTAGGATGTTCGTGCGGAACATCCGTCTTCCGGGGGCCGCACGCGTCATCCACAGGATACGTCGATAAATGTTCGAGCGACAGCGGACATTGCCGGTTGATCCTGCGCAATGGAGATCTCGGACTGATCCGCACCACGTCGTCTCCAGACCCGGCGGCAGTATCATCCAAGCATGCGCCCCGTGATCGGAATCCCCGCGTTCCCCAGAGACATTCCGTTGATGGAACCGGCGATCCGTGGGTACATGGTCCTCCACACCTACACCGACAGCGTCATCGCGGCAGGCGGGGTACCGATCGTGCTGATCCCCGTGGAAGACGGCCTCCTTGACCATGTTCTCGACCAGATCGATGGTCTTCTGCTCGCCGGTGGCGGGGACATCGCCCCCGAACGGTACGGCGCATCGCCCCATGAAACCATCAGTGATGTCGACGAGGAGCGGGATCGGTTCGAGATCGGGCTCGTGCAACGGGCCCAGCACCGCAAGCTCCCCACCATGGCGATCTGTCGCGGGCTTCAGGTCGTGAACGTTGCGTTCGGTGGTACGTTGATCCAGGATCTCCCCTCCGTCACCGGTGCCACCGGTCACGTCGTGAGCGACGCCGGGGCGTACGAGCCACACGCGTCCGTGGAGGTCGTGGAGGGGTGCAGAATCGCCCGCATCATCGGCGCAGGCGAACAGCGGGTGAACTCGCTGCACCACCAGGCGGTGGACCAGGTCGGGGAGGGCATCCGTGTCGTGGCCACCGCACCAGATGGCACGGTTGAGGGGATCGAACACGAGGACCCCGACTGGTCAATGGTTGCCGTCCAGTGGCACCCCGAGTTCCTCGACGCCCACACGCACGAACCGAGCGCGCAACTGTTCCGTGCCTTCATCGACGAAGCGGCAAAGTACCGGGCACAACGCTGACGGGGAGGCCTAGATCAGGCCTTCCGTGTCAACCGGGAGCGCGAGAACCTCGCCGCGTGTGCCAAGGACACCTGCCATGGCACCGATGACACGACCCTTCGTCTGTGTGGTGGCAAACGCCAGTGCCGTGGGTCCAGCGCCGGACCAGCAGACGTGCACGGCGCCCGCGGCACGAGCGGCGTCCATCAGCTCCGCCGTCACCGGGGACAGGCCGGCCCGAGGGATCTCGTGGAGCTCGTCACCGCCAGCCTGCTCAAGGGTTCCTGCGTTCCCCCTCGCAAGGCCTTCAATGAGGAACACAAGACGAGCAAGGGACCGGACAAGGACGTCTCGCGGCACCTCAGGGGAGAGAACACCCCGAGCGTCGGACGTGCGGAGATGGACGTCAGGGATGCCCACCACGGGGTGGAGCGACTCGTGGAGATCCAGACGCTGAATCCCCGTGGGGGTTGCCGCAACAAACCCGCCGAACACCGCAGCGGCAGCGTTGTCAGCGTGCCCTTCGATCTCGGCAACGATCTCGAACACCCGCTGGTGGATCTCCTTTGCACCCGTCAGTTTCAGGACGGCCCCGGCCACCGAAGCGGTCACCGCGGAGGAGGATCCGAGACCTCGCGACCTCGGGATCTCGTTGTTGAGCACGATGTGCATCGGCTGGTCCACGGCTCCCATCACCGCACGGTGGATCATGTCGTCAGGGGTGAGGGGTGAGGTCCGGTTCTGTTCGGTGAGCATCATTCGGCCCGCTGGCTCAACTGTTGCGGTGCAACGCAGCCCGAGCGCCAGTGCCAGCACGTCGAACCCGGGGCCGAGGTTGCCCGAGGAAGCCGGAGCGGAGGCTGTTCCCATCATCGGGTCGACCTGACCAGGATGCGGGTTGCTTCAGGTGCAGCGGTACCGGCTGGCGTCGTGACGACGCTCATCGCGATGGTCACCGTTGCGGTCAGGTCAGGGGGAGTGTATCGGTTCGATCCGGAGGCCATATGCAGCGAGTCTATTGTGGGCGTGTCCACAGATGATGCCAACCAAGGACACACATGACGACGACCCTCCCCTACGGCGCTTGGCCCTCCCCGATCACACCGGAACGCATCGTGGACGGTGCCGCCACCCCGACCGAGACATGGACGGACGGCGGGGAGATCTGGTGGTCCGAGTCGCGTCCTGCTGAGGCAGGACGCATCCAGATCGTCCGGTTCTCGAACGGAGAGACCCATGACATGCTCCCTGATGGGTTCAGCGCACGAACCAGGGTCCATGAGTACGGTGGTGGAGCATGGTGGGTTGATCGGAGCGTGCTGTTTTTCGTCAACTGGGACGACCAACGGATCCACCGGATCGTCGACGGTGGACGCCCCGAGCCCATCACCCCCGAACCTCCACAACCGTCCGCGTGGCGGTACGCCGACGGGCGCGTGACCCCCGATGGCACGTTGCTGTTCTGTGTCAGGGAGGATCACACGGGTGAGGGGGAGGCTCGCAACGAGATCGTCGTGCTCCCAACGGACGGCTCCGCTGACCCCGTGGTGGTCGTTTCGGGACGAGACTTTGTCTCTGATCCACGCCCGAGCCCTGACGGTTCCACCCTTGCCTGGGTCGCAT
>CAZULI010000028.1:0-11381 GCA_964621095.1 uncultured Acidimicrobiaceae bacterium
CCGGGGCGGCGTCGTCAACTCCGACGCCCCCGTTGGGGAGGACGGCGATCCCTCTGGGGTGTGGCTCGAGTTGTGCCCGAGTGGGGCCTTCTGCAACAAGATCCGCCAATGAGTACGCAGACTCGTACCGGGGACCGGCCGGATCAAGGTCGATGACCAAGGTCTGGGACCTCGTCATGGCGAGGCCGATCGGGGTCAGAACACTCAACAACAGGTCGTTGGGGGACCACAGGGCGACAACGGGCACGGTTCCTCCTTCAGCAGGAGGGGAAGCATGGGGAACATATCGGATCCCGTGACACGGTACAAGATGTCTGTTGGATGACTCCTCACGATGCTGTCAGTGTGAGCCGATACAATCCGCACGATGACAGAAGCAGCGTTCTTTGACCTCGACAAGACGATCATCGCAGGATCGTCGACGCTCGCGTTCGGAAGACCCCTCTACAAGGCCGGGTTTCTGCGACGCGGAACGCTGGTGCGCCTGGGTATCGCCCAGCTGTCGTACATGCTCTTTGGCGCTGACGAGAAGGATCTCGAGCGTGCAAGGAACGAGATGCTCGACCTCGTGTCGGGCTGGGAGCGGGCCGAGATCGAGACGATCGTGGCCGAGACCCTTGCTGACGTCATCGAACCGTTGGTGTTCGCCGAGGCGTTGTTCCTGATCGACGAGCACCGCCGAGCCGGGCGCAGGGTGTACGTCGTGTCGGCGAGTCCCGAGGAGTTCGTCATCCCCATCGCCAAGATGGTCGGCATCGATCATGTGATCGCAACCCGGATCCGGACGGACGGTCTCGGGCGGTACGTCCCTGAGCTCGAACGCTACACCATGGGTCCCGGCAAGGCGGAGGCGATGAAGGAGGTTGCAGCCGAGGACGGCATCGATCTCGAAGGTTCCTTCGCCTACACGGACAGCTTCACCGACATGCCGATGCTTGAGATCGTCGGCAACCCGGTTCCCGTGAACCCCGAAAAGGAGCTGCGGGAGATCGCTGAGCAACGTGAGTGGCAGATCCTCCAGTTCCAACGTCCCGTGACCCTCGGCCCACGAGTGCCCAGGCCACCAAAAAAGGCGTGGCTCATCGCCGGTGCCGGCGCCCTTGGTACCGCAGCCCTGATCGCTGCAACCCGCCGACGAAAGAGCTGAACGGGCGGCTCACTCCTCGGTCCCTGGCCCAGCCTCCGAATCATCGGGGTTGGAAGGTTGATCGGTTGTGGCCTCACCCTCGGTCATCCCTGGGTCCGTCGTCGGTTGCCCATCATCGGTTGCGTGATCGCTGAACGTCCACCAGGCGAGTGCGCCGAGGGCCGCAACCGCAAGCAGCGCACCGACGATGAGCCAGAACGACCCCTCAGGAATCAGGGGTTTGGGTGGGAGGGGCGCAGGGTCAGGTGATGTGAGCACGACGGCGTCCACCCCCATGGCGAGCAGGTCCGTGGTCTCGGACAGCTCGGATCCCCCCTTTGCAGGGAACCCCTCAAACCCGATCTTCCAGTTCTGTGATGTGGGAAGAACAACCCATGCAATCCATGTGCCATCCTCTCGAAGGGTCATCGCTGTGGGAGGAAGTTCCTCGTAGTCAGAGAACGGTCGGACGATGACCGCAGTCGCCGAGGGGTCGTACGCCACGGTCATCTCAACGGTGAGCCCATGACTGTTGTCAATGGCGGAGGCTTCAGCGACACCAAAGGGGGAAGCGAGCACCACCCCGGCAAGGAGTGCGATGATGAATGACACCCCCTCATCGTAGGACGGGTGCCCATGAACGGTCGGCTTCGTGGAACCTCTCCAGCACCGCACTACCCTCACACGCATGAGACGAAACGGGGAAAGAGGAGCCATATGACCGAGCCAACGACGCTTCTTGACAAAGTGTGGGCCAGTCATGTGGTGCATCAGGATGAAGGTGAACCGGCGCTGCTGTACATCGACCTCCATCTCATCCATGAGGTCACCTCCCCCCAAGCGTTCGAGTCGCTCTCGATGAGCAACCGCAACGTCCGACGCCCGGACCTGACCCTGGCAACGATTGACCACGGTGTCCCGACAACGCCGAGGGATCAGGGCATCAGCGACCCCATGTCGGCCAAACAGATCGACACGCTCCGGCGCAACACGACCGCCACCGGGATCAAACTGTTCGACATCAACGACAAGCGCCAGGGCATCGTCCACGTCATCGGACCCGAGCAGGGGGTGACCCAGCCCGGTATGACGATCGTCTGTGGCGACTCCCACACCGCCACCCACGGCGCGTTCGGAGCCCTCGCCTTTGGGATCGGAACATCCGAGGTCGAACACGTCCTTGCAACCCAGACGCTCCAACAGGCCAAGCCGAAATCCATGGCCGTCACCGTCAACGGTGAGCTGCCAAACGGCGTGACGGCGAAAGACATCATCCTCGCCGTCATTGCCCGAATCGGGACCGCAGGCGGTACGGGCCACGTCATTGAGTACCGCGGGTCCGCAATCCGAGCCCTCTCGATGGAGGGCCGCATGACGGTGTGCAACATGACGATCGAGGCAGGTGCACGTGCCGGCATGATCGCCCCTGATGAGACCACGTTCGCCTACCTCAAGGGTCGACCCATGGCCCCCTCGGGCGAAGAGTGGGACGAAGCCCTCGCCCACTGGAGAACGCTTCGCACCGACGAAGGGGCCGTCTTTGACGCTGAGATCGTCCTTGACGCATCCACGATCGAACCGCACGTCTCCTGGGGAACCAACCCCGGCCAGACCCTTCCGATCTCGGGGACGGTCCCCCACCCTGATTCGGCCACTGACCCGATCGAGCGGGACTCGATCGAACGAGCCCTCGCCTACATGGATCTCAAAGCCGGGACCGCCATCACGGATATCGCCATCGACCGTGTCTTCATCGGATCATGCACGAACGGACGGATCGAGGATCTCCGCTCTGCTGCCGCGGTTCTTGACGGCAGGACGATTGCGGACACTGTCACCGGTCTCGTGGTTCCTGGTTCGGGTCTGGTCAAGGAGCAGGCCGAGGCAGAGGGTCTCGACAAGATCTTCCTTGCGGCAGGTCTCGAGTGGCGTGAGGCTGGCTGCTCCATGTGTCTCGCCATGAACCCCGACGTGCTCCAGCCCGGTGAACGGTGTGCGTCGACCTCAAACCGCAACTTTGAGGGCAGACAGGGCCGCGATGGCAGAACCCATCTCGTCTCCCCTGCCATGGCTGCCGCAGCCGCCATCCACGGCCACTTCGTTGACGTCAGGAGTCAGACATGAAACCGGTGTCGATCATCTCTGGTACCGCCGCTCCCCTGCCACGGGCAAACGTGGACACCGACCAGATCATCCCGAAGCAGTTCCTCAAGAGGATCGAGCGTTCCGGGTTCGGCGAGTTCCTGTTCTACGACTGGGCGGCCGACCATGAAGGGGAGCCGGACCCGTCGTTCGTGCTCAACAAACCGGAGTATCAGGACGCGGTGGTGTTGGTCACCGGCAAGAACTTCGGTTCTGGATCGTCCCGGGAGCACGCCCCCTGGGCACTCGAGGACTGGGGGTTCCAGGCGATCATCGCCCCATCATTTGCCGACATCTTCAAGGGGAACTGTTCCAAGATCGGCCTTCTCACCGTCGAGCTCTCATCTGCCCAGGTTGATGAGCTCATCCGGATCGCCGAAACCCCGGGCAGTAGCGTCACGATCAACCTTGAGGACCAGACGGTGTCAAGCGACGGGTTTGCTGCAACGTTCGACATCGATCCGTTCACCAAGCACTGTCTTCTCAATGGGCTTGACCACATCTCGCTGTCGCTCAGACATGAAGACGACATCGAGACGTTCGAGGCAGAACGACCAAGCTACAACCCGGTCGTGTCTTGAGGTTCACGCGACAGGAACAAGCCCAAGCGATCATGGCAGGCAGAGCACGAAGCCTGGCCTCACAGATCCTCGGTCGTCAGGCGACCACCGGTTCGGACTTCCGGGAAGCGCTCAACGTCGAACGCATCGATCTCATCGCCGAGATCAGCAGCGATACCGTCCTTCGTACGCTCGGTCTCCCGCTGCCCGGGCCCAAGAATGGGCTGTACATCATCGACACCCCTGACGGCTACACGGTGTATCAGCAACACAACGGGGACCCGTACGAAGTCTTCGTCGGCCTTGACTTCGATGCTGCACGGGACGTGGTCATCGACTGTCTCGTGATGATGAACGGCATCCCGTACGAACTCACGTGACGAGCACCAACGTTTGGGGGCTCGCGCCGGCATGGTGACGACGTCACTCGCCGGCAAGCTCCCTCAGAACGTCGTTGAGGATGTCTGGCCGGTCGGTCACGATGCCGTCGACCCCCATCTTGAGGTAGCGCCGCATGTCCGCGGCTTCATCAACCGTCCAAAGATGGATCTGGGCACCGGCCTCGTGGATGGCGTCGATCAGCTTCTGGTCGATCTTGACGCCTTTCACCCCATGGGGGAGCTGATAGGCGTCAGCGTTGCGCTTCACGGACCGCCCGACCCGGGATGCGGCGTACATGGCTGAGGACGTTGTCGAACCTGCCGAGGTTGCCACCTGACCCTTGGTGATCCTGCGGAACCGTGCGGTTCTCGTGTCGATGAATCCGCCGATGAGGACCGCGTCCTGTTTGTGTGCCCGTACCACGACGTCGGCCACCGCCCACTCGGCGTTGCGTGCTTTCAGATCGATGTTGAAGTTGGTGTCGTCAAAGGTGCCGAGGGTGTCATCAAGGCGCGGGATCCCGATCCCAGTTCCGCGCAGTGGGAAGGACTCGCCATCAGGTGAGAAGTGGTACGCGGCATCGAGATGCTTGAGATCATCCCAGTCCCAGTCAGCGATGCGCCCGGTCCCGTTGGTCGTCCGCTCAAGTGTTTCGTCGTGGAACACCACCACCACGCCGTCACGGGTGACCCTGATGTCCGTCTCGATGTAGCGGTACCCAAGATCAACCGCCCCTTGGAACGCGTGGTGCGTGTTCTCGGGCCACAGGATCCTGCTCCCCCGATGAGCCAACCGCATCGGCCGCTCATGCCTGAAATACGCCCGATCCGCCATCCCCCAAAGGCTACCCCCGACAACGCGTACCCAGGGTATGAACCCACCCTCACGGTGGGTTACAGCCCACAGAATGAACTCGAACGCTCAGACCGGGACCCCGCGCTTGATGACGCGACGAACAAGATCACCGTCGGGGCGGTAGACGAGGTGCTCATACGACGGCGCGCCGAGCATCACGAGATCACCAAGCTTGCCCTCACGGATCACGCCACGATCGTCGAGACCCAAGGCGGCGGCACCTCCCGCGGTTGCTGACCAGAGCGCCTCCTGGGGTGTGAACCCCGATGTCGTTGCTGCGAGGGCGATGATGAACGGCATGGTTTCGACCCAACTCGTTCCGGGGTTGCAGTCCGTTGCGACCGCAACCGTGAGACCTGCATCGATGAACCGCCGCCCGTCGGGAGGTGCCTCCTGCATCGTCAGTGACACACCCGGCAGCAACACGGCAACGGTTCCTGCTTCGCCAAGAGCGTGAAGGTCGGCGTCGGTCGCGTGGTCGAGATGGTCTGCAGCGAGCGCGCCCACCGATGCGGCGAGTGCGGCGCCTCCCGAACGGGATAGTTGGTCGACATGGAGTCTGATCCCCAACCCGGCACGCTCCCCCGCTTCGATGATTCGTCTTGTTTCCTCAACCGAGAACGCAACGTGATCACAGAACACATCGATGAAGTCAACCCGGCTCGCTACGGCATCCAACATCCCGCCCGCAACGAGATCGACGTACGCCGTGCGGTCCGAACGAAACTCGGGAGCCACGACATGGGCACCGAGAAACGTACGGACGACATCGATCGGGAGGCTCGAGTCGATGGCGTCGATGGCATCAAGCATCTTGAGCTCGGTCGCCGTGTCGAGGCCGTACCCCGTCTTGATCTCCACCGTGGTCGTACCGTTTGCGAGCATGCGTTCGACCCGTCGTCGGCTCGCCAGGGCAAGTTCGGCAAGGTTTGCCGCTCGTGTCGCGGCGACGGTCGAGTAGATCCCGCCACCTGCCTGCTGGATCTCCTCGTAACTCGCACCGGCGAGGCGCATGGCGTGTTCACGAGCACGATCACCGGCAAACACCACATGGGTGTGGGCATCGACAAACCCTGGCACGACAGCGGCACCCCCGGCATCGAACACCGGAAGCGATCCGAGGCCGGGAGGGACCGCATCACTGGCGCCAACCCACACGATCACACCACCACGGATCCCCACGGCGGCGTTCTCGATGATGCCAAGCAGATCATCGTCACCACCGTCGTTGGTGACGAGTTGGCCGATGTTGGTCATCAGGAGGTCGGACATGTCGTCAGGAATCAAGCATCGGGATACGGACACCCCGCTCGCTGGCAACCTGCTTCGCCCGCTCATACCCGGCATCGACGTGTCGGATGACCCCCATGCCGGGATCGTTCGTGAGTACCCGTTCGAGCCGAAGCGCCGCCTCATCGGTGCCGTCGGCGACGACCTGGGCCCCCGCGTGGATCGACTTCCCCATACCAACGCCTCCGCCGTGATGAACGGCGACCCAGGCAGCGCCAGACGCGGTGTTGATCAATGCGTTGAGGATCGGCCAATCAGCGATCGCGTCCGAACCGTCGAGCATCGCCTCGGTTTCACGGTACGGGGACGCGACCGAACCAGAATCGAGGTGGTCACGGCCGATCACGATCGGCGCAGATACCTTGCCGGCACGGACCAACTCGTTGAACGCAAGCCCCGCCTTGTGGCGCTCACCGTACCCGAGCCAGCAGATGCGGGCAGGGAGCCCCTGGAACTCGACCCGTTCCTCGGCCATGTCAAGCCAGTGCATCAGCGAAGCGTTCTCGGGGAAGAGTTGGCGAAGCGCATCATCCGTTGCCTTGATGTCGTCGGGATCCCCCGACAACGCCAGCCACCGGAACGGACCGAGACCTTCACAAAACAGATCCCGGATGTACGCAGGGACAAACCCTGGGTAGGAGAACGCGTCGGCGTACCCGCCTTCGAGGGCCTCGCCCCGCAGGTTGTTGCCGTAGTCGAAGACCTCCGCCCCCGCCTGCTGCCAGCCGACCATCGCACGGCAGTGGGCAGCCATCGACGCCCTTGCCCGTTCGATGTACACCTCGGGCTCCTCAACCCGGAGCGCGTCGGCCTCCTCCAACGTCATCCCCGCTGGAACATACCCGTTGAGGGGGTCGTGGGCCGAGGTCTGATCCGTGACGATGTCGATGTCGACCCCGCGATCGAGGAGATCCTGGAACACCTCCGCGGCGTTCCCGACAACGGCGATCGAAACGGCCTCGCCAGCCGCCTTGGCCGCAAGTGCCCGCTCCACCCCTGTATTGACGTCTGGGGCGACCTCATCGACGTACCGGGTATCGAGGCGTTTCTGGATCCGTTCGGGATCAACGTCGACAACGAGACAGACACCGTCATTCATCGTCACCGCGAGCGGTTGCGCTCCCCCCATGCCACCGAGACCAGCCGTCAGCGTCAACGTTCCTTTGAGCGTCCCCCCAAACCGCAGATCGGCGATCGCCACAAACGTCTGGTACGTCCCCTGGAGGATCCCCTGGGTTCCGATGTAGATCCATGACCCCGCAGTCATCTGGCCATACATCATCAGCCCCGCATCCTCAAGGTCCCAGAACGTCTGCCAGTTCGCCCAGTCAGGTACCAGGTTGGAGTTCGCCAGCAGGACCCGGGGCGCCATCTCGTGGGTGCGGAACCGGCCCACAGGTTTGCCTGATTGAATCAGGAGGGTTTCATCGGAGTCAAGATCGAGCAGGTTCTTGACAATCGCATCGAACGCCTCCCAGTTCCGTGCCGCCTTCCCCCTCCCTCCGTAGACGACGAGATCAAGAGGGATCTCAGCAACGTGTGGGTCAAGGTTGTTGAGGAGACAGCGCAGCGCTGCCTCCTGGAGCCACCCCTTCGCATGGAGGTCCGGACCGGTCGGGGCTTGGACCGTCCGGGGTCCAGAGCCGTAGGCAAACGCTGCATTGGTCTCGGTCATGTCACGCTCCGATCTCGATACGGCTGAACGCTCCCGATTCGATCAGTTCCGCAATGGTCGCCATGTCCACACCGGGTGGACGGTCCTCGACAAGCGGGGGGCACACGGATCGCACGAGGTCCTTCACCATGGATGTTCCTGGTGCGAGATTGAGCTTGCGCTGCTCAGCCCCTTGGGCAGCACACATGAGTTCGACAGCGATGACCCGGCCGGTGTTCGTCAGCACCGTGTGCAGTTTGGTTGCTGCGCCCCATCCCATCGACACATGATCCTCCTGCAACCCTGATGTCGGAATGGACTCAACCGATGCCGGGTGGGCGAGCACCTTGTTCTCGGCCACGATCGCTGCTGCGGTGTACTGGGTGATCATGTAGCCACTCGACACACCGGGGTCGGTTGCAAGAAACGGGGTGAGTCCGCTTGAACGGTCGGGGTCAAGCAGTCGGTCCGTCCGACGCTCCGAGATGGAACCGAGTTCCGTTGCCGCAATGGCGAGAAAATCGAGGACGAACGCGAGCGGTTGCCCGTGAAAGTTTCCCGCTGAAATCACATCGGCGTCGTCAGCGAAGACGATCGGGTTGTCGACGACCGCGCCAAGTTCGGTGGTGAGCACCATCTCGGCATGGGCGATGGTGTCACGCACGGCACCGTGGACCTGGGGGGCGCACCGGAGGCTGTAGGCATCCTGCACCTTGTGGGTGAAGTCGTCATGATGCATCTTCGATATCTCCGACCCTTCAAGGAGTTGCCAGATCCGCCTCGCAGACTCGGCCTGGCCCCGATGCGGTCGCAGTTCATGAACCCGCGCCTCGAACGGTCGTGTGGACCCCATCAACGCCTCCACGCTCAGCGCACACGCCGCGTCATCGGCATCGACGAGCTGTCGAGCCCGGTGAACCGCGAGACACCCCATGGCAAGCATCCCCTCGGTGCCGTTGAGCAACGACAACCCTTCCTTTGGTCGGAGACGCAACGGCTCAATACCCGCAGCTGCAAGGACCGGGGCGGACGGGACCTGGCCGTCATCCGACAGGACGAACCCCTCCCCGATCAGCGGAAGTGCGAGATGGGCAAACGGAGCCAGATCCCCAGACGCCCCAACCGATCCTTGTGATGGGATGGCCGGAAGAACATCGTTGGCGAGAAGCTCCAACAGTTTGTGCACGACCACGGGTCGGACCCCTGAGTACCCCTGGGCAAGGGTTCTCGCACGACACAGCAGCATGGCGCGCACAATCTCGGGAGAGAGCAGATCGCCAACGCCGGCGGCGTGACTGCGAATCAGATCGTACTGCAGGTCGGTTGCCCGTTCGGGTGGAATGTGGGTGCTTGCCAGAGCGCCAAAACCCGTGGTGATGCCATAGACGATGTCGTTGTCAGCCACCACACGCTCCACGAGAGCGGCTGCCGGTCCCATACGGTCAGCGAGACCTTCACCGGCGACAACATCGGCACGGCCGTACGCCACGGCGACAACCTCTTCGATCGTCAGGGGTGATCCATCGACAACGACCTGCACACCACGTCCTTCCGTCTGGTTGTTGCACCAGACAGGCTAGGAACTCCCCGGCACGTCCGCGGGCAGAGGAGGAATCAGACGCCACGCGGGTGTGGCGGGTTTGCCTTCCTGTGCTCACGGCCTAGAGTCGGGCTCTTGGCCAGAAGGAGGGATCATGGCTCGACGGATATTGGTCACACTCATCGGCTTGGCACTCTGGACAACCGCGTGCAGCAACGGAACCGCCCCGCCCACGACCACCACGCTGCCATCCGCCCCAAGCGATACGGTGGACCAGTCCACAGGGGATGATGAAGGAGATGACAGCGGTTCAAACCTTGCTGACGCGCTCACGGGTGCAACAGGAGTCGAGCGATCCGAAACCGTCGAGTTGGTCGACCCCACTGATCCCGCATCCTGGTTCCAAACCACAGCCGCGGGCAGCTTTGTCGTCACCGCGTCCGTCGACCTTGTTCCGACGGGTAGCTCCGAGCCGTACTGGCAGATGCAGTTCCGCCGTGAACAGCAGCAGGATCCAGCGGCGGTCCGGACGCTCTGGACGTTTGCAGGCGACGCCCCCCAACTGATGATGCTCGAGATGACAGGTCTCCTCGACGAGGATGGCGCCGCCGAACTCGTCTCCTGGCCACCGTTCGACGAGATGAGTTGGGCAGTCGTCCGCGGCAGTGGGCGGGAGCCAGCGGGAATGGCAGCGTTGGGTCTCATCAACAGCAGCGACCCGCTGGTGGCCGAGAGCCGGATCATCTCCCCTGACTCGTTTGCCCCCGGTGACGTCGGCACGGTTCACGGTATCGAAGCCGTGATCCAGCCCCTGGAAGACATCGGATCGGCGGTCCAGGTGTGGAACCGCCTTGTCGGAACCGTCGGACCAAACCTCGACGAGAGCTTCGTGAACACCGCTGGTGGTGTGCTCTTCCGAACGTCATCAGGACTCGTGGTGAGGATCGAGCTCCGCATGGAAGTGAACCTTGAAGGAGTACCGATGCTCGCCACCGCCATCGTTGAGCTCGACGACATCGGAGTCCCACTCAATCTCACGCCATGACGGCGGTGGCCATACCCCGGGTGCGGACGTTCACCATTGCGATGGTGGTCGCGTTGACCGGGGCGTGCACCCCCGATGGAGGCACTTCGGGTTCTGAGACACCGGCACCGAGCGCCGTCTCGGTGACCGCTTGCGAGGACGTCTGCTCGTGGAATGATGCTGATCCCGATGTCCTCACCACCACACTGGATGCGCTCACCGAGGTGACCAATCGGGCCGGTTCCGGCGCCCCGAACGAGGAACTGGTCGCGTACCTCACCTCCCTCGGGGCGAGCCACATCGAAGCAGACGACTGGGGGATCGAGTTCGCGTTTCCTGGCGGATTGCCGGTCACGATGTTGTCAGACGTTGGTACGGGCCGGTTCGGCGACGATCGACGGGATCTCCCCGATGCGGACACGATCGCGGAGTTTCTCGGTCTCGAACTCGCTCTCGAAGACACCGCCAAGGTGAACGCGGTCCCCGCCTACTGGGATCCGGCGGGTGAACCGGCAGCCGGGGTCCGCGTGCTGATCCTTGAGCCGTACCGGTACGAGGATCCCGAGATCACCGAGACAGCAGGCGACCGGATCGCTGAAGCAGCCCGATCCGTTCCTGACAAGGTCCGGGAGGTCAGGCATCTCGTGAATGATCAGGTGTCTCTCGAAATATTTCTTGACTGGAATCAATGGGACGTCATCTTCTGGTTCTCACACGGTAGTCCGGACGTGTTGGGTGGGGGCAAAGCACTGCCCTACCTTGAATCCACCCCCGACGGCTGGGCCCTCCGCGGGGAGATCGGACCCGGG
>CAZULI010000029.1:0-411 GCA_964621095.1 uncultured Acidimicrobiaceae bacterium
ATGTCGATGATGAGGAGGCTGCGCGCATGGAGCAGCGTGAGGCCGAGCATCTCGCCGTGGTTGACATGGTGCGGCGCTGATGGCCAACGTCGGGACGGTTGTTGGCGTCCTGTTCTCCCTGGTCGTCGTGGTGATTGCCGCGCTGGTTCGTGCAGGCGGTGCAAGCCTGGTACGGACCGCCCGCGCCGATGCGCTCAAGGATCATGCGGCCGGTACCAGGAACGCCGACAAGATCGCCGACCTGCTCGAGAACCGGACCCGACTCCAACCGGCGCTCGGGACCACGATCACGTTCCTCACCGTGCTGGCGGTGATTCCTCTCACCTGGGCGCTCACCGACGCCATGGGTGGTTGGCTTCTCGCCATCGCCCTCGTCGGCATGGCCGCGGCACTCCTGATCATCATCGACAT
>CAZULI010000029.1:421-11343 GCA_964621095.1 uncultured Acidimicrobiaceae bacterium
CTCCCACGTCGGCTCGGAAGGCAACACCCCGGCTGGTTGGCGTACCGACTCTCGGGGGCTCTCACGTTTGCCGTCTGGTTCGGAGAGTTCGCAGGTGATCTCATCGCCGACACCAATGACGACGAGATCGTTGAAGATCCCCAAGCAACCGATGCCAAGGAGCGGGAGCTGATTCTCTCGGTACTTGAGTTCACCGACACCATCGTCCGAGAGGTCATGGTGCCACGCACGGACATGGTCACGATCCCGGGTTCGGCGTCAACCGATGACGCCGTGGATCTCGTCCTTGAGTCCGGACGGTCCCGTATCCCGGTGACGGGGGAGGGGGTGGATCACGTCATTGGTGTCCTGTACTCGCGTGATCTGCTCGAGTTGTTCGACAGGGAGGCACCCCCGCGGCGTACCGACCAGGTGAGCCACGAGCCGTACTTCGTTCCCGAAACGAAACAGATCTCGGAACTCCTGCGCGAGATGCAGGCGAACCAGCAGCACATCGCCATCGTCGTCAACGAGTTCGGTGGCACGGCAGGTCTCGTCACGATCGAGGACCTTCTTGAAGAGATCGTCGGTGAGATCGCGGACGAGTACGACGAGGAGGAGCCGATGGTCGTTGAGGAGAACGGAGAGTTCATCGTCGATGCCCGCCTCGGAGTCGACGCCCTCGCGGCGTTGGTGGAGACCGAACTGCCTTCAGACGAGTGGGACACCGTCGGTGGACTCGTCCTCGAACTCGCGGGGCGGATGCCAGAGGAAGGCGAGTCGTTCGACCATGACGGGCTCAGGTTCACCACGATGAGCATCCAAGGGCGCAGGGTCGCCAAGGTTCGGGTGGGCCGTCTGTGACCGACACTGCAACGAGATCGGGGTTCGTCTCCATCGTTGGACGACCCAATGTCGGAAAATCGACGCTGGTCAACGTGCTCGTGGGGGAGAAGATCGCGATCACCTCCCCCCGCCCGCAAACGACCCGTAACACGATCCGCGGGGTTCTCACGCTCCCCGAGCGGGGATGCCAACTCGTTCTGATTGACACCCCCGGTCTCCACAAACCGAAGACGGCGCTCGGGGAACGGCTCAACAAGCTCGTGTTCGGGTCCCTCAGCGAGGCTGACTGTGTTGTGTTCGTCCTTGACGCGTTGCAACCGATCGGTCCAGGGGATCGTCTCATCGCCGAACGGCTCCGCGAGGCGGGAACACCGGTCGTGTTGGTCCTCAACAAGGTTGATCGTGCAACCCCCCAACAGATCGCCGAGCAACTGACGGAGGCCGGTGCGTGGGAGTTTGACGCCTACGTCCCGATCTCCGCGTTGAAACGCGACGGGATCAACCTCCTCATCGACGAGATCGAACCCCGCCTGGCCCCTGGCCCGTTCTTCTTCCCCCCGGATGCGGTGACCGACCAGCCAGACCAACTCCTCGCTGCCGAACTCATCCGCGAGAAGTACCTCACCCGTCTGCATGACGAGCTGCCCCACTCCCTTGCGGTCATCGTCGACGAGATCGAAGAGCAGGACAACGGCGTGGTCCGGGTCACCGCCACCGCGTACGTGGAACGTGACTCCCAGAAGGGGATGGTCATCGGAAAGGGTGGCGCCATGGTCCGTGACGTTGGCCAGGCCGCCCGCTACGACCTCGAACGCCTCTTTGGCACCAAGGTGTTCCTCGACCTCAGTGTGAAGGTGGAGAAGGACTGGCAGCACACCGAGGCGATCCTCAACCGGTTCGGGTTCTGAGCAACGACCCGCGTCACCCCCGATCAGGGGAGTGTCGTGATGACGAACGCTGGGACGCCTGAGCCGTAAGCTCCTGACATGGCGATCCGTTCAGACCAGGGCATCGTGTTGCGGGGATACCCGTTTGGGGAGTCGCATCGTGTCGTCGTGCTCCTGAGCCCGAACCACGGGAAGCTGCGAACCGTCGCCAGGGGTGTTCGCAAGACCAAGAGTCGGTTCGGTGGCCGCCTTGAGCCGATGACCCATGTCGATCTCGTGCTCTATGAAGGCAAGGAGCTCGACACGATCACCCAGGTGTCGGTCATCAACGGGTTTCCCAACATCCGCAACGATCTCGATCGGGTGCTTGCTGCCGGGACCATGATCGAAGTGGTTGACGCGGTCACCCAGCAGGATGAGCCGTCGCTGCGCATGTTTCTCCTGCTCCAACGGAGCCTCAACGTCCTCAACGAGGGCCAACCCCATCCGGCACTCGTCACGGCGTTTCTCCTGAAAGCTGCCGACATTGTCGGTGTGGGTCCAGCGTTTGACACCTGTTCGGGGTGTGGACGCACCGAGAACCTCCAACGGTTCAGTTTCTCGGCGGGCGGATCCGTGTGTGAGGAGTGTCGGACACCGGGTTCGTACATGTTGCGTGCCGGCGTCGTTGAGTACCTTGCGAGTGTGTCGGCTGCTGAGATCACCAATCTCCCGACCACGGATGAAGCGACGACCAAAGAAGCACTCGGCATCACCAAGCGGTTCATGGAGCATCACCTTGACCGCCAACTCAAGACCCTCTCGGTTCCCAATGTCTGATCAGCAGGAGCAGCGGGAGGTCCCGACCCATGTCGGCATCATCATGGACGGAAACGGCCGGTGGGCGAACGCTCGTGGTCTTCACCGAACCCAGGGCCACGCACGGGGGGAGCCAGCACTCTTTGACGTCGTCCACGGTGCGATTGATCTCGGTATCAAGTGGTTGACGGTGTACACCTTCTCCACGGAGAACTGGACCAGGGATGAGTACGAGGTCGAGTTCCTGATGCAGTTCAACGTTGACCTTCTCGAGCGGAGAAGGGATGAACTCAACGATCTCGGTGTGCGCGTCCTGTTCGCCGGTGACCGCACCGATCCGCGGATACCTGGCGTGCTGCTCGACCGCATGAGGGTCGCCGAGGAGCTCACCGCGGACAATGACGTCATGACGATGGTGTTCGCCTTCAACTACGGCGGTCGGGTTGAGATCGTCGATGCGGTCAGGGAGATCGTCTCATTGGTCGCCGAGGGAACGCTGACGCCCACGGATGTCACCGAGGAGACGATCCGCCGACACCTTTACGTGCCCGACATGCCGGACCCCGACCTGGTCATCCGAACCAGCGGTGAGCAGCGAACCTCGAACTTTCTCCTGTGGGAGGCTGCATACGCTGAATACGTGTTCACCCCGGTGCTCTGGCCCGATTTCGACCGCCACGAACTCGCACGGTGCATCGCGGAGTATCAGGGCCGTGACCGGCGTTTCGGTGGAGCCCAGGATGGACCCTTGTCGGAAATGGGCAGTTAGCATCGGGCAACTCTGCAGCCAGCCGAGCAACAGAAGGACGGACCATGCCAGCCGATTTCGACACCATCGTCAACCTCGCAAGAAAGCGGGGGTTCGTCTTCCAGTCCTCTGAGATCTACGGGGGACTCCGGAGCGCCTACGACTACGGGCCGCTCGGGGTCGCGGTGCTGCGCAACGTCAAGGATCAGTGGTGGCGGTCCATGGTGCAGATGCGTGATGACGTGGTGGGTCTCGATAGTGCGATCCTCCAGTCGCCGGAGGTGTGGGTTGCGTCCGGTCACGTCGAGTCGTTCTCGGACCCCCTGGTTGAGTGCAGGGAGTGCAACGCTCGTCACCGCCTCGACAAACTCGATGATCCCAATACCTGCCCGACCTGTGGCAAGTCGGGGACGTTCACGGAGCCGAAGGCGTTCAACCTCATGTTCAAGACCCACGTGGGTCCGGTCGAGTCTGATGAGAATCAGGTCTGGTTGCGTCCTGAGACGGCCCAAGGGATCTTCATCAACTTCGCAAACGTGCAGCGCACGGCACGCATGAAGCTCCCGTTCGGGATCGCCCAGATCGGCAAGTCGTTCCGCAATGAGATCACCCCCGGTCAGTTCGTGTTTCGTACCAGGGAGTTCGAGCAGATGGAGCTCGAGTACTTCGTGCATCCGAACGAAGCAGCCGACAAGTTCCAGGAATGGCTCGATACACGGTTTGCTTGGTACCTCGATCTCGGGATGTCACCTGATCGTCTCCGTCTCCGGGCACACGAACCGGATGAACTCGCCCATTACGCCGCCGGAACGTTCGACGTGGAGTACCTGTTTCCCTGGGGGTGGGATGAACTCGAAGGGATCGCGAATCGAACCGATTTCGATCTCAAGGCACACATCGAGCGGTCCGGTGAGGACCTCACTTACTTCGATCAGGAAACAAACGAGCGGATCATTCCCTTCGTGATCGAACCCTCGGGAGGGGCGACGCGGACCACGTTCGCGTTCCTCATCGACGCCTACACCGAGGAGGAGGTCAACGGGGAGAGCAGGGTGGTGCTCAAGCTGGATCCTCGTCTCGCCCCGGTGAAGGTCGCGATCCTTCCGCTCTCCAAAAAGCCGGAGCTCCTTGAAGTGACCCAAAGAGTCGCCGACATGATCCGGGGGCGGTGGCAGATCGAGGTGGATGTGACCCAAAGCATCGGCCGCCGGTACCGCCGACAGGATGAGATCGGGACGCCGTACTGTGTGACGGTCGATTTCGACTCGCTGGAGGATGACCAGGTCACCGTGCGCGACCGCGACACCATGACCCAGGATCGCATCCCCATCACAGGCCTCGAGTCCTACCTCGCAGACCGCCTCCCACGCTAGCCCCGGTCTCCCGTCCTCCCGCTTGTTCGGTTCTTTCGTCCTCCCGCTTGCGGGGGGACGCGGAGCGCAGCGACGCAGGGGGTACAGCGGATGGCGGTGTTCTGTCCTCCGACTTCTGTCACACGCGGTACGCTCACGGCATGGCGTACGCACGCGATGACATCGACCTCGTGAGGGACAGAACAGACCTCGTTGATCTCGCGTCCGAGATCACGAAGGTCCGGAAGTCTGGTCGATCGACGATGGCGGTCTGTCCGTTTCACTCCGAGAAGACGCCGTCCTTGTCGATCGACGGTGCTCGCGGGTTGTTTCATTGTTTCGGATGCGGCAAGAGTGGTGATGTCTATCGCTGGGTGCAGGAGACCCAGGCCGTCGATTTCACCGGTGCTGTGGAGTTCCTTGCCCGACGAGCAGGCGTCACCCTCAAAGTGGACCCCGAGGCCGCGAAACGGAGGGATCGGCGGGAGCGGCTCGTGGACGCCGTCCAAGGCGCCGTTTCGTTCTACTCGGAGCGGTTGAAGGCAGCCCCGGACGCCGCTTCGGCACGCAGCTATCTCCGTGGAAGAGGGTACGACGGGACCGTCGTCGACCAGTTCGGTCTCGGATACTCCCCGGACGCATGGGACGTTCTCGTGGCTCATCTTCGTGACAAGGGCGTTGCGGAGGACGTGATGGTGAAAGCCGGTCTGGCGGTCAGGAGTCGGAACGACACACTGATCGATCGGTTCCGTGGTCGGATCATGTTTCCGATCCATGACCTGCGGGGGGACCCTGTGGGGTTCGGTGCCCGGGTCCTTGAGGGTGACGGACCAAAGTACCTCAACAGTTCCGAGTCGACCATCTATCAAAAGTCCCGGCTGTTGTACGGGCTCAACTGGGCGAAATCCGAGGTGGTGAGACGCGGCGAGTCGGTCGTGGTTGAGGGGTACACCGATGTGATCGCCATGCACATGGCCGGTCTCCCGATTGCGGTGGCGACCTGTGGAACCGCGTTGGTGGAGGGTCATCTTGATCTCCTGCGTCGGTTCTCAGAACGTGTGGTGCTTGCCTTTGACGCCGATGAGGCGGGTGCCGGGGCTGCGCTACGGGGGTTTGAGCGGTCGGTGCCAGGCGATCTTGACCTGCGTGTCGCCAGACTGCCGGAGGGGAAGGACCCTGCCGATGTGGTTGCCGACGGTGGCGTTGACGCCCTCGATGCGGCGATCAGGGACTCGGTTCCGTTGCTGGTGGTTCGCATCGAGAGCGAGTTGGCTCGGTACAACCTCACCGAACCTGAGGCAAGGACTCGGGCGGTTCGGGCTGCGGCAGCGGTCATCGCCCTCCACCCTGACCCAGTGGCCAGACACGAGTACGCGGTCATGGTGAGTCGTCGGACCGGGGTGGAGACGCGTCTTGTTGAACAAGCGATCCGACCCGCGTCACAGCCTCCAACGGCGACGGACCGGCCACCAAGGACCGAAACCGAACCGCCACCGACACGAAGCGCCAGCTACGCCACGGAGGTGGAGTTGCTCCGATCCCTGCTCGCCAACGATGAACGGCTGGGCGGTGTGGAGGTGACGGAGGATCTGTTCGTCAACACGGAGACGGCGGAAGCGTTTGCGGTGATCAAGGGGACATTGGTTGACCTCAAACCGGGGGAGGCACCGGATCTTGGCTCCGTGATAGGATCCGACGACTCTCAGATTGCAACGTTCCTGCGCAAACTTGCCCTCGACGACAAACCGCTGGCTGACCCCACAGAACTCGTGTCCAGGCTCAAGATGAGCGGGGTCGAACGGGAGATCGCAGGGATCAGAACAGCCCTCCAGCAGGTGGACAAGGACGCCGATGCACAGGGGTATTCAGAGCTCTGGTCCCGTCTGATAGCGTTGGAACAGAGCCGCAGATCACTCAGGAGCACAGATTGACGGAGATCCTCTCGGAAGTTCTTGAACGTCTCACTGCCCGTGGCCGGCAGCGGGGGTTTCTCCTCATGGGCGAGATTCAACAGGAACTCGAGGAAGCCAACGCGCCGGCTGAGGCGTTTGATCAGACCTATCTTGAGCTGCGGGCCCGCAGCATCGACATCAGGGAACCATCCGACGACGCGCTCTCCGATACGGCGATGTCGGGGGATGAGCTGGTCAACGTGTCCGATCCCGTGCGGATGTACCTCCAGGAGATCGGTCGGTTTCCGCTCCTTGACGCCCAACAAGAGGTGGAACTCGCCATGCAGGTGGAAGCTGGCGCCAAGGCTGAAGAGCAGCTGCAGGAAACGGCCATCATCGATCCCGCTGCAAAAGTCATGCTCCAGCGCCAGATCCGAAACTCCGAACGTGCGAAATCCCGCCTCGCCGAGTCAAATCTCAGACTGGTTGTGTCGATCGCCAAGAAGTACGTGGGGCGGGGACTCAGTCTTCTTGATCTCATCCAGGAGGGGAACCTCGGCTTGATCCGTGCGGTCGACAAGTTCGACTACCGGAAGGGGTTCAAGTTCTCGACGTACGCCACCTGGTGGATCCGCCAGGCCGTGACCCGGGCCCTCGCCGATCAGGCCCGGACAATCCGTGTCCCGGTCCACATGGTGGAGACGATCAACAAACTCGCCATGGTCCAACGGATGCTCCATCAGGATCTTGGTCGCGAGCCCACGATCTCTGAGATCGCAGCAGAACTGGACATCGAGTCGGGGAAGGTGACCGAGCTGCGCCGGATCGCCCAGGACCCGGTCTCACTCGAATCCTCGATCGGTGACGATCTCGATGGAACCCTTGGGGATCTCGTCCCCGATCTGGGTGCTGACGTTCCAGTCGAGGAGGCCGCGTTCAAACTCCTCCAGGAGTACCTCTTGCTCGCCCTTGAGTCGCTCGGTGAGCGGGAGCGTCAGGTCCTCGTGATGCGGTTCGGGCTCGACGACGGCACCGTCAGGACACTCGAACAGGTCGGTAACCACTTTGACGTGACCAGGGAACGGATCCGACAGATCGAGAACAAGGCGTTGGCGAAGCTACGCCAACCCGCCAAGGGCAGGAACCTCCACGATTATCTCGAGTCTGGCTGAGCCCCGTTGGTGGTCCGGTCGGTGGATGTCGCCTTGGTGCGGACGGTCTCGGCGGCCTTGACCAGACCGCCGCCGACCACGGCTCGTGAGTGGCGGGTCGAACGCTCGGTCATGTCAGCGGCACGTTGGATCACAGGGCACGACCGGATTCTGGAGTACGCCGCGACAATCTGTTCGTACCGTTTGCGCCCGGCTCTCGTCCCGAGCACATACCCGACTCCGGCACCGACGATGAGACCAGTTCTGAACTTCATGGCTGCATTGTCCCACACTGTTGCCCGGTACGTTCCCACCGCCCCGTTGGAACGATGCTGGGGTGTTGGTTGCAGCAACGGGTAATCTCACGGACATCAAAGCGACCCGGCTCAACGAGACCATGGTCGCACGCACCTTCCGGGGTAGCTCAGTTGGCAGAGCAGCGGACTGTTAATCCGCTTGTCGTGGGTTCAAGTCCCACCCCCGGAGCCGAGCAGTCCAGCCGACGTCAGGATCCTGACATGGGAGGGTTGCCGTTTGGGGGATGAGGTTCTTGCGGCGGTTGCCGTCGACTACGCTTTGGTGTCCGATGATTCCACTTGGAACGGCAAGGTGTTGCATGGCGGTCACATTTCTTCAGCTCAGACCCGCATCGACGGTCAGTGAGATCTGGGCATCCACACGTCGCAGGGAGGGGACGGTCGCCGTTGAGGTTGAGTCGCCCACGCCTGCCGATGTCGTCAACGCACAGAAGGGTGGCCTCCTCCTCGTGAGCAGGGATGCGACCGTTGACGCACCGGGATATGTCGTTGCCCCTACGGAGTTCGAACCGCTCGTCAAGCGAGGCGTCGCAGGCTGGCGTATGACGGTGGTGCACACCGGGGAACGCAGTGATGTTGTCGCCGCGCTTGCTTTCACCCGCGCTCGGTTCCTTCGGACCAACCGCAGCACGGTGGCAGACGCCGTTGACATGGTGTCGCTCCCTGGGATGGACGCCGTTGTCTCCGTCTTTGTCGACTCGGTTGAAGAAGCGGTCGCTGCCGTTGAGGCCGGTGCGAGAGATCTCGTACTGCGTGACTGGGGGAGTGAGCGGATCGGTGAGCTGCGTGAGGCACTCCTCGAGTACGGACTCATCGAGCGGGGACCGTTTCCGCCTGACGTCGAGTACGGTGAGGCTACGACCCAGCTTGAACCCGAAGCGTTCCGTGTCCACCTCAACCAGATCGATGGATCCGGTAGGGCACGTCCCAGAACGGAGTGGGCTCCTGGCAGGGATGTTGCGGTTCCCAGGTCTCAGAGCCGGGTCTCAGCTGCGTGGCCCGATGAGGCGTGGCAGCACGGGGAGAGCGCAACGATGGCCGACGCGTCCCCCAGCGTCGCCGCGATTCTTGAGCGGGCGCTCGACGGTGTTGCCCCAACGGTTCCTGAACTCGAGGTGCTGTTCCGTGCCCACGGCACCGATGTGGAGGCGATCGCCGACACCGCCGACATCCTTCGTCAACGCATCGTCGGCGACGACGTCACGTTTGTGATCAACCGAAACATCAATTACACGAACCAGTGCTACTTCCGCTGTGGGTTCTGCGCATTCTCCAAGGGTCCGAGATCGCTCGACCTGCGGGGCGACCCTTACCTCCTCTCCATCGAGGAGGTCGTCACCCGTTCCGAGGAGGCGTGGGGGAGGGGGGCCACCGAGGTATGTCTTCAGGGCGGGATTCACCCCGACTTCACCGGTCAGTTCTACCTCGATCTTGTGACGGCGATCAAGGACCGGGTCCCGGGGATCCACATCCACGGCTACACCCCCCTCGAGATCTGGCAGGGTGCCGAAACCGCCGGATGGACAGTTCGCACCCTGTTGCTCAAACTCCAGGAGGCTGGGCTGGGCACCCTTCCTGGTACCGCTGCTGAGATCCTTGATGACGACGTGCGTCTGACCCTGTGCCCGGACAAGATTCGCACCGCACAGTGGGCGGAGGTCATGCTGACAGCACACGACATCGGGTTGCGAACCACCTCAACCATGATGTTCGGCCACATCGATGGTCCACGCTCGTGGGCGAACCACATTGAGGTCCTCCGTGAGATCCAGCGACGGACGGGTGGCTTCACCGAGTTTGTTCCGTTGCCGTTCGTCCACATGGGGTCACCGATCTGGCTCCGGGGTCACTCCCGTCCCGGTCCGACATGGGATGAAGTCGTTCTCGTGCATGCCGTGTCGCGGATCGCGTTCGTCGGTCTGATCGACAACATCCAGGCGTCGTGGGTGAAGCTCGGTCTTGAGGGAGCGGCAACGCTGCTGCGGTCGGGGTGCAACGATATGGGTGGCACCTTGATGGACGAGTCGATCTCCCGGGCCGCCGGTGCGTCGCACGGGACGGAGGTCTCAGCGGCCGACTTCCGCGACGTGATCCTCGATCTTGACCGCCAGCCCGTGAGACGGGACACCCTGTACACACCGATCGAGACGGGTCTTACGATCGAACCCTGAGTTCAGATTCGGTAGCGTTCTATGAGGTTGTGATACATGGTTTCGTGGTTGGCGGGGTTGATGTCGGCTTTTGATGGGTTGAGGAACGTTCTTGGTTCCGTGGTGGGGTCTTGGTAGATGAGTCCGATGGGGATGCGGTTCTGGGTGTGGAGGTCGACGACGCGGGTGAAGGCGGCGGTGCGGTTGGTCGGGTCGTGGTGTTCGTCGGTGTCGAGGTTGAAGTACCGGGTGTCCCATTCGGGGTAGGTGTCGTTGTAGGTGACGCAGGGGGAGAGGATTTCGAGGAACGCAAACCCGCGGCCTTCGCGTGCGTGGAGGAGTGCTGCTTTGGTGAGGTCTCGGAGCTGGTCTGAGGAGCGGGTGAAGCCTCGGGCGATGAATGTTGTTTCGAGGATTGAGAGGCCGAGGAGTACGCCGTCGAGTGATGTGGTTCCGTCGCGGGTTGGTGAGTCTTGTCCTTTGGTGAGGCCGTAGACGCCGTTGTTCATCAGGAGGCAGGTGATGGATGGGTTTCGTCGGAAGGCGTGGATGAGGTGGCCCATACCTATGGCGTATCCGTCGCCGTCGCCGCCGGCTGCTATGACGGTGAGGTCTGGGTTGGCTTGCCATGCACCGGTGGCGGTTGGGATGACTCGTCCGTGGAGGGCGTGGTATCCGTAGGTGCCGAGGTTGTTCTGGATGGTGCCTGAACAGCCGATACCGGCAAGGAGCAGCGTCTCCTCTTTTGGGATGCCGAGATCATCGAGGGGCACGACTCGGGCGTCTCGTTCCGTAAGCTCTC
>CAZULI010000030.1:0-11332 GCA_964621095.1 uncultured Acidimicrobiaceae bacterium
CATCCCAACAGCACGCAACAGACCGATTTCACGGGTTCGTTCGATGATGCTCAACGCAAGGGTGTTGGTGATCCCGAGAATGGCGATGACGATCGCGAGCGCAAGGAGTCCGGTGAAGATGGCGAGTATCCCATCGATCTGGCTCTCTGCATCGGCCACGAACTCCGACTTGGTCTGGACCTTCACATTCGGGAACTCCACGGTGAGCTCGTTTGCGGCCGCAGCGGCCTCGTCAACAGAGACACCGTCCGCTGCGTTCGCAAGGATGAGTTGGTCCGTGGGGGTGTCGCTACTGGTGATGTAGCGATCCCGTGTGATGATGAAGTCCCCGAAGTTCGTGTCCGTGAAGACGCCCACCACTTCGGCCGTGCCCGAAGCTCCGTTCGGGAACTCCAGGGTGTAGGTCTCTCCGAGCATGAACTGGGGGTCCTTGTTCTGATCGAGAACGAGCATCCCATCCGTCTCAGCGAGTCGGGCCAATGCTTCCGGTGTTGCTCCGGTGAACACCAACCCCTCCGACGTGTCAGGATCGATCGCTGACCCGGTCGTGTCCATGTCAAGTTCCTCAAACCGGATCTGTGCCGCGTTGACGCTCGTGACGTGCCCGATCTCGGGGAGTGCTCTGAGCTCGTCGGCGAACTGTGGGCTGACCCCACCCATGACGCTGGTTGACGAGATTGAGAGGTCGGCAGGGAAGACCTCACGCAAGGTGTTCCCAATGCTGGACTTGATGGATGCACCGAAGATGGCCACAAAGACAACCAGGGAGACACCGATCATCAGCGCGGACGCCGTGGACGCCGTCCGGCGGGGCTCCCGCCGGGTGTTCTTGACGGCGAGATCTCCCGCAACCCGGAACGACGTCGCGATGGGCCAGCCGACGAACTGAGCGAAGGGTCCGGTGGCCAGGGGCGCAAGAATCGAGACACCAAGGAACGTCACGGCGGCACCAACGCCGACCAGGAGCGCAGCGTTCGAGATCTCCGAGAACAGCCCGACGATGACCATCGCGGCACCGAGTCCAACGACGATGAGACCAGCGAAGGTACGTCTCCGGAGATCCTTGCGCGGCGTTGCTGACAGGTCGGCTCGGATGGCAGCAACCGGTGGGATGCTGGCGGCGCGTCGGGCGGGGAGGATGGACGCCACCACGGTGACGATGATGCCGACCAGGAGGCTGACGATGATGGTCCTCGGGAGCAGCGTCAAGGGTCCCATGGGGAGTGCAGCCCCTCCTGCAGAGAGAGCTTTGGCGAGCAGTGATGACAGTGCGATCCCGCCAAGAATGCCCACGAGCGAGGAGATGAGAGCGACGATGAACGCTTCGAGCACCACCATCCGGGTCACCTGCCCACTGGTGGCACCGATCGCCCGCAACAGCGCAAGCTCCCTGGTTCGTTGGGCAACGATGATCCGGAACGTGTTGTAGATCACGAAGGAGCCGACAAAAACGGCGATGATCGCAAAAACCAGGAGACCGATCGTCAGGAAGTTGAGGCCTTCCTTGAGTGCTGCGGTCTGGTCGGCGTTTGATTGGGTTGCGGTGATGGCTTCCACGCCGTCGGGCACGACGTCCCCGATCCGGCTCGCCAGCTCCTCCGCGGTCACGCCGGGGTCGGCCGCCACACTGATCTGGCTGATCCGACCTTCCATCCCGAACACACGTTGAGCCTCGGCGAGGTCGAAGATCACGAGGGTGGCGCCTGCAACGTTGTCCCCCTCCCCGAAGGTGGCGATTCCAACGAGGGTGAACTCCTCGACGGGACCCGTGGTGATCACCCGTACGGTGTCACCGAGTGTGTACCCCTGTGTTCTCGCGGTGCCGGCATCGATGGCAACCTCGCCTGGTGCCTGCGGGGGTCTCCCGTTGTCGGGGGAGATGTGCAGCGGTGTCATGTCCGGGTCGTCCGACCACGAGAACCCAAGTGTGGGAGGGCCGAACCCACCAACGACCTCGCCATCCTTTCCCACGAGTTGGGCCGTTCCCCCGACGCTTGGCTCGGCAACGGCGACACCGTCGACGGCCAAGACGTCCTCGAGCACGGTATCGGGCATGGAGAGCTGGATCGATCCGAAGTCGGTCCCGAACTCCGGTTGGGTCGGTTGGACGTAGACGTCGACGCCGGCAGCGATGTCGGTGAAGATTTTCTCGAGACGGGTCGAGATCGTGTCGGTGAAGACGAAGGAACCCGCCACAAAGGAGACGCCGATGACGATCGCAAACGATGTCAGGAGAAGGCGGACCTTGTTGGCCCGGATCGAGGACCAGGCGACCTTGAACATGGTCACTCCCCGAGTTGTTTCATCTTGTCAAGAATCTGTTCCGCCGTGGGATCAATCAGCTCGCCAACGATCTGTCCATCGTCGAGAAAAACAACACGATCTGCATACGCAGCAGCGAACGCGTCGTGGGTCACCATCACGATCGTCTGGCCGAACTCGTCGACCGCCCTTCGCATGAGATCAAGGAGTTCTGCACCTGACTTGGAGTCGAGGTTCCCGCTCGGTTCGTCAGCGAACACGATGGTTGGCTTCGACACGAGGGCACGTGCTGCTGCCACGCGCTGTTGCTCCCCGCCGGAGAGTTCCGAGGGTCGATGTTTGAGCCGGTTCTCCAAGCCGATCGCGTTCATGACCTGGTTGTACCAGTCGGGATCGGCGCTCTCACCAGCGATCGAGAGGGGGAGCAGGATGTTCTCTTTTGCGGAGAGGGTTGGGATCAGGTTGAAGGACTGGAAGATGAACCCGATCTGCTGGCGGCGCACCAGGGTGAGTTCCTTGTCAGACAACGCACCAAGGTTGGTCGTCCCAAGGAGCACGTCACCGCTGTCGAGGGAGTCGAGCCCTGCCATGCAATGGAGAAGGGTTGACTTGCCGGACCCCGACGGACCCATGATTGCCGTGAACCTGCCCCGTTCAAACGATGCCGTCACGCCATCGAGGGCGACCACGGCCGCTTCCCCTGCGCCGTACCGCTTGGTCGCATCATTGACACTGATCGCACTGGTCATACCCATCCCCAACCACTGGTGAACCTGGTGAGCGTATCGCGGATGGACCAGGACTTGAGTAGGAAGGACGCAACCAACGGTCGGTTGCCGGCTCTACTCCTTGCGCTTGTTCCTGCGTCGAACCGCAGCAACCAACCATCCGATCGCTGCCCCGAGGACACCTGAGATGAGGATGATGGCCCACTGTGGCATGGTGGCGTCGAGTGCGAAAAATTTGACGTTGGCTTGTTGATTGTTCGACACGATGAACACCACCAGGATCACACCGATGATGCCGAGAACGATCAGACGGATCGGAAACCCGCGGTCTTCGTTGACTTGGCCGCGATCGCGCTCTCTGTCAGACATGCAATCTCCTTTGCGTCATGGTGAAAGCGTACTCGCCCGTTGCTGAGGGCGATGGATCAGCACACGGCCCGGACGGTTGGGTACGGGTTGACGGCAGCCCCGCCCCCCGGGTGGATCTGGAAGTGGAGATGGGGACTGCCCGCATTTCCCGTGGACCCCATGAGGCCGATGGTCTGGCCCTTGGTGACGCGTTGTCCGTCCACGAGCCCATCGGGGTACCCCTGAAGGTGTGCGTAGTAGTACCGGTACCCAGCGTTGTCGTAGAGGTACACCACCTTGCCGCCGAGGTTCACGGTTTTCATCTTGATGTACCCATCCTGGACCGCGACAATCGGGTGACCGTACCCCGTTGACGAGTACATGTCCGTGCCCTTGTGCGTGCGTGCGCCCCCTGATCGCGAGTACCCCCACGAGTTGATGAAGGTCGAACCACCCTTGACCGGGCAGATGAAGCCGGGGATCGTCCCCGGGGCGAGCCCGGCAGCGGCACCATGGGCAGCGGTGTATGCGGCCGCCGCCTGTTCCGCCTTCCGTTTGGCCTCGGCGATGTCGAACGCTCGTTGCTCCTCTCGTACCGTGTCGATGGCTGCTCGTACCTCAGCGGACGCCGCTTCATACGCGGCCTCTGCCTCGGCGAAGAGATCCTGCACCTCGATCATCTTCTCCTCAGCGGCTTGTTCAAGGAGAAGGGCTGCTGCTTCCTGATCCGCGAGATTCGCCCGGAGACGATCGACCTCACGGTTGAGAGCGGTGAGCTGACCGAGATCCGAGAGTCCTCGGGTTGCTGCCTGATCGAGCAGGATCTGGCTGAGCAGGATGTCCTGGATTGAATGGAGCGCAATCGCCGTCTCCACACCGTGGGTGCCACCACTCGTGTATGCGTCGACGATGAGTGCCTTCGCCCGCTCATCTGCCTCGGCCGCTTCCGCTGTCTGGAGATCGATCTGTTTCTCGAGTTTGCCGATCGTGATCGTGAGACTCTCACGTTGGGCGTTGATCTCGGTGTACTCAGCAACAGCGACGTTGAGTGCGGTCCTGGCGGTGTCCCAGCGTTTGAACGCACTCGATTCCTGGGCCTTCGCTCGTGCGAGATCAGCCTTGGCCTTGTCAACGTCTGACTGGGTTTGTGCCCATGCGGTCGAGGGGAACCAGAACGCGGTGACCGCCAGGAGAACGGCAGCGATGAGTCGCTTTGATGATGTCTGCCCAGGCATCGAGTCTGTCCTTGGCCGGGATCCCGGTTGGGTACAACCAAGAACCATAGGCAGCGCATCCAGATAGCAGGGGTATTGGTGACGCGATCGACGCGTGGAACGTCACGTGGACTGCGGTCGCCGTCGCTTGATGAGCTTCCTGATCTCGTCGGCCCACAGCACCGCACTGGCAGCACCGATGGTCATGAGCCAGTCCTCACCATTGAGCGGTGTGGTCGAGAACGCCGTGGCGAGGAATGGGACGTAGATGACAGCAAGTTGGAGCACGATCGAGATCCCGATGGCGCCCAACAAGTACTTGTTGCTCCCGAGCCTCACGAACGCACTCGTCGTGGCGGAACGTGCGTTGAGGGTGTTGAAGAGTTGGGCAAGCACCAAGGTGGTGAACGCAACCGTACGGGCATGGCCCAGATTGCTGTCGCCCTCGATCAACCCTCCAGGGAGCCGGGCGTCAAACGCCAGCAGCGTGGCGACCGCCATGACAACGCCGATGAAAAGAACGTTGTACATCATCTCTGCATCGATGACCCGGTCGGTGAGCCTCCGCGGCGGATGAGCCATGAGATCATCCACCGCAGGATCGATGCCGAGCGCCAGCGCAGGGGCCGTATCGGTGAGTAGGTTGATCCAGAGGATCTGGGTCGCGACCAGCGGGACCGCCACAACCCCGACCCCGGCACCGGTGAGGCCGAGGAGCCCAGCGAACACGACGCCGAGAAAGACGGTGAGGACCTCACCGATGTTGGAGGAGAGGAGGAAGCGGAGGAACTTGCGGATGTTGGCAAAGATCGCCCGACCCTCCCGGACGGCGAGCACGATGGTGGCAAAGTTGTCGTCGGCGAGAATCATGTCGGCAGCTTGCTTGGAGACCTCGGTGCCGGTCTGACCCATGGCGATCCCGATGTCAGCAGCCTTGAGCGCGGGAGCGTCGTTGACCCCGTCCCCGGTCATGGCAACGATGTGGTCCTGTGCTTGGAGAGCACCCACGATCCGGAGTTTGTGCTCAGGAGCGACGCGGGCAAAGATGGTCCCTTGCGCGACGGCGGTTTGGAGTTCGGTGTCGGACATGGTGTCTAGTTCGCTGCCGGTGAAGGTTTTGGTCGTGCTGTCTCCGATCCCGAGACGCTCGGCGATGCGCTCTGCTGTGGCGGGGTGATCCCCCGTGATCATCCGGATCCTGATACCAGCGCGTTGTGCCTCGGCCACAGCGGGGGCTGCTTCGGGCCTTGGTGGATCGATGATCCCGACGACACCCAGGTACACCAAATCGTTCTCGAGTGACTCGCCTGCGTCGGGGATCACGATGCCAGCCGCTGGGCGACTGTAGGCGACACCCAACGTTCGGAGTGCTTGGTTGGCAAGACCGTCGACCTGTTGGAGGATCTCGATGCGCCGGTCATCAGAGAGTGGTATCACCGTACCCGCCACCCGCTCGTGGGTGCAGCGGACAAGGAGAACGTCAGGGGCGCCCTTGGTGATCACCAACGGTCGGTCCTCCCTGCCCTCCTCGATGATGACGGTGCTCATCAGTCTGCGTTCAGCGGTGAACGGCACCTCACTGATGCGACGAAACCGAGTGGTGACATCCCCATGGACCCCAAGCTTGCGTCCCGCAACGAGAAACGCCAGCTCCGTGGGATCTCCGAACACCTCGATCTCGTCCCCTTCGATGCGGAGGGTTGCGGTGTTGGCGAGGCTCCCTCCGCCCACCAGCAGTTGCGCCTCGTCATGGATGGGACCGTCGACGAGTCTCACTCCGTTGATGTGGAGTTCCCCTTCGGGTCGGTAGCCAACCCCCCTCAGCGACGCTGACCCCGACGGGGTGACCAGTTCCTTGATGGTCATCTCGTTCATGGTCAGGGTGCCCGTCTTGTCAGAGCAGATCGCCGATGCAGAGCCGAGCGTCTCCACCCCGGAGAGCTTCTTGACGATCGCGTTGTGTCGCGCCAACCGCTGCACCCCGATGGCGAGTACCAGTGACAGGATCCCGGCAAGTCCCTCCGGTACGGCTGCAACCGCAAGGGAGACACCCACGAGGAGAACATCGATGTAGTCCTCGGCGGTCGTGAGTTCATTCGTCAGGCCGATGGTCGCTATGACGATGACCGCGATGATGACGACGATGACCCCAAGCAGCTTGCCGATCCGGTTGATCTCGCGCGTCAAGGGGGTCGGCTGGTCCTCCACCCGGTTCAGCATCCCGGCGATGCGGCCCATCTCGGACGCCATCCCGGTCGCGGTCACCACCGCGGTGCCGCGTCCGGTCACCACCGTGGTGCCGCCGAACACCATGTTGGTGCGATCACCCAGAACTGCGCTGTCATCAACGGGATCGGTGACCTTCAGAACGGCTTCACTCTCACCGGTCAGGGCGGCCTCGGCGACCCTGAGTGTCGCCACCTCCAGGAGCCGACCGTCGGCGATGACGGCGTCGCCCTCGTTCAGGATCATCACGTCCCCCGGTACGACGTCGGCCGCAGCGACATGCATCGTCACTCCTGAACGAAGGAGGGTCGCTGTCGGAGACGTCATCTCAGCGAGGGCGGCGACGGCGTCTTCAGCCTTGGCCTCCTGCCACAACCCGAGCATGGCGTTGGCAACCACGATGACAAAGATCACCATTGCGTCGATGGGGAGGCCTTCGGCTCCCTCCACCACCCACACCGCAACCGAGATGGCCGTTGCGGCGATCAACAACAGACTGAGCGGATCACTGATGTGATGGAGAATCCGCCGCCACAACGGCACCGGAGGTTCGCGATCAAGTTCGTTGCGGCCGAACTCGCTGAGGCGACGCTCGACGTCGTCGTGTTCAAGCCCCCGAACGGCGCTTGAACCCAGGTCGGCAACGACGTCTGGCGCAGGCCGCGACCATGGGCTGGGTTCGGGTTGCACGGTGGGGGATGAGGAGTTCATGCGCGGTCCCAACAGCGTACCGCGCCATCACGAGATCCACGGCTCTGTTGGTCGGTGGGCACCGCTCCGGTTGGTGGTGTCGGGGGCCACGCCTCACGGGCGTGCGCACCCCGACCACCATCGGTTCACATCCCGACGCCCCACGAGTGAGGCGACAGGCGTTGCGATTCGCAGCGTCAGCTGCACCCCTTGGAATCGCCGCAGTTGAGGCACCGGTAGCACGAACCGTTGCGGACCGTGATGTGGCCGCACGTGTCGCACAACGGCGCATCCCCCATCTTGTCGGCGAGGACCGCCTGTACCGCAGCTGTCTGGACCGTACTCACCGAGATGGTGCCATGGTTGGCGGCTGGCTGGGTTGAGGTCACCATGGTGACCCGCTCATGGGTCTCGGTTGCGATCGACACCCCAAAGGCACCGGGCGCATCGGCGAACTCGGCCGCTTTGATCTGCGCATCGATGTCGGACTCCATGACGGCTTCGGTCAGGTCAAGCTGGAGCCCGGCATCAATGGCGAGACCCGAGGGTGGCTCAGGGAGATCGCCTGTGCGCTCTGGTGGAACCTGTGCCAGCTCGTCGCGTTGGAGATACTCGACGCCGAGGGCACGGAACACGTAGTCCACGATCGAGTTCGCCATCTTGATGTTCGGGTGCCCCTCGACCATGCCCCGCGGCTCGAAGGTCTGGAAGGTGAACGTGTCGACGTACTCCTCAAGCGGCACACCGTACTGGAGGCCCTTGCTGACCGCGATGGCAAAGCAGCTCAGGATGCCCCGCAGCGTCGCCCCTTCCTTTGCGAGGTCCACGAACACCTCACCAAGGGTGCCGTCGTCGTACTCGCCGGTACGCAGGAACACTTTGTGTCCGCCAACTCGCGCCTCCTGGGTGTACCCGGCACGCCGGGCAGGAAGCAGGAAGCGTGGCCGTGGGACCGAGTTGTACGCCTGTGTCGGGGAGATCCCCGGCCGGAACAGCCCGGAGAAGACATCAACCTCCCGGTTGATGGCGTTGGTGATCTCCTCGGGTTCGTCATCACCCGTGCCTTCATCCGAGGTGGAGGACAGTGGCTGGGACGCCTTTGAACCATCCCGGTACAACGCCATCGCCTTGAGACCGAGCTTCCACGACAGCTCGTAGGACTCCTTGATGTCGTCGACCGTTGCCTCGTTCGGCATGTTGATCGTCTTTGAGATCGCACCCGTGATGAACGGCTGTGCGGCCGCCATCATCCGGATGTGCCCGATGTGGTGGATGTACCGCTGACCGATCTTGCCGTTCTTGTTTGCGGTGTCAAAGACAACGAGGTGCTCGTTCTTCAACCCCGGTGCCCCCTCAATCGTCTGTCGACCACAGATGATGTCGTTCGCCTCGTTGATCTCGGTTCGGGTGAAGCCGAGCGCGGACAACATGTTGAATCCAGCCGCGTTGTACTCCTCGGGGGTGAACCCGAGTCGCTCCATGGTCTCGGTGCCGAGTGTCCACTGGTTGAACGCAAACCCGAGTTCAAAGACCCCCGGCAGCGTTGCCTCGATCTTTCCGATGTCCGACTTGGAGAACCCCCTGGCGAGCAGCGTACGCGTATTAATGTGCGGGGATGTCTCAAGGGTCATGGTGCCCACGACGTAGTCGATGATGGCAGTGATCTCGGCGTCGGTGTACCCAAGCCTGACGAGTGCTGGTTTGATGGACTGGTTTGCGATCTTGAAGTACCCGCCGCCCGCGAGTTTCTTGAATTTCACGAGGGCGAAGTCGGGCTCGACACCGGTCGTGTCACAGTCCATCAGAAGCCCGATCGTGCCGGTGGGAGCCAGGACCGTTGTCTGGGCGTTGCGATACCCGTGGGCCTGGCCGAGTTCGTACGCCGAGTCCCACGCGTGGTGCGCCATCGCAAGCATGTCCTGCGGGCAGACCCGCTGATCGATCCCGACGACCGTGTGGCCGATGTTGTCGTACTCGAACTGCTCTGCTCCATACGCAGCCCTGCGATGGTTCTGGATCACCCTCGTCATCGACTCGGCGTTCTCGGGGTACTTTGCGAACGCACCGACGACGGATGCCATCTCGGCGGATGCTGCGTACGCGTACCCGGTGAGGATGGCGGTGAGGGCACCTGCGATGGCGCGACCCTTGTCCGAGTCGTACGCGATCCCCATCCGCATGAGGACGGAGCCGAGGTTGGCGTACCCGAGCCCGAGCGTGCGGTAGTCGTAGGATCCTTGTGCGATCTCAGCCGAGGGAAACTGGGCCATCGTGACCGAGATCTCAAGCACCATCGTCCAGAGACGGATCGCGTAGCGGTACTCCTCGAGAGCGAACACTCCGGTTTCGTCGTTGTAGAACTTCCCGAGATTGAGCGAGGCGAGGTTGCATGCCGTGTTGTCGAGGAACATGTACTCCGAGCAGGGGTTGGAAGCCCTGATCTCGCCACCAGCGGGGGAGGTGTGCCACTCGTTGATGGTGGTGTGAAACTGGACGCCGGGATCCGCTGACGCCCACGCCGCTTCAGCAATCTGGTTCCAGAGGTCCCTGGCCCTCACCGTACGCATCGGCTTTCCATCCGTGCGACGTGTCAGGGTCCAGTCGTCGTCGTTCATCACCGCTTCGAGGAACTCGTTGGTCATACGGATCGAGTTGTTCGAGTTCTGGCCCGACACCGTGGCGTACGCCTCACCGTTGAAGTCTGACGAGTACCCCGCGGCGATGAGTGCCTTGACCTTCTCCTCCTCGTTTGCCTTCCACGCGATGAACGTCTCGATGTCGGGGTGGTCGACGTCAAGGATGACCATCTTGGCGGCCCGGCGTGTGGTTCCCCCTGACTTGATCGCCCCGGCAGCGCGGTCGCCGACTTTGAGGAACGACATCAAGCCGGAGGATTTGCCGCCACCGGAGAGCGGTTCCCCTTCGGCACGCAGGTTTGAGAAGTTGGTCCCGGTTCCGGAGCCGAACTTGAAGAGCCGGGCTTCCCGGACCCACAGGTCCATGATGCCACCAGCGTTGACGAGGTCGTCGTCAACGGACTGGATGAAACAGGCGTGGGGTGCAGGCCTGCTGTAGGAGTCCGGTGATTGGGTGAGGTTCTCGGTCTCTGGGTCGACGAACCAGAACCCCTGCGCAGGTCCGGTGATCCCGTACCGATGGTTGAGACCCGTGTTGAACCACTGCGGCGAGTTCGGTGCCGCCATCTGGTGGAGGAGCATGAACGCGATCTCGTCCTCAAAGATCTGGGCGTCCTCGGCCGATGCGAAGTACCCGTTCTCCTCCCCCCACCACCGCCACGTACTCGCCAGGCGGTCGATGACCTGGCGGGCGGACTGCTCAGGGCCGAGGACGGGGTTGCCGTTTGCGTCAACGATCGGGTTGCCAGCGTCGTCGATCTGGGGCACCCCCGCTTTGCGGAAGTACTTTGACACCATGATGTCGGCAGCGACCTGGGACCAATCGGCAGGAATCTCGGCATCCGTCATCTCGAACACGATGGATCCGTCCGGGTTCGTGATGCGGGAGTCGCGCTTTGACCATTCGACGGTGTCGTACGGGCTGACGCCCTCCGTGGTGAAACGACGCTCAATCTTCAGGCCCTGTGCCATACCCAATCTCCTCATACGTGGTCACCGAGCAGCGGCGACCGTTCTCTTCAATCTTGTCCACAGACTTGTCCACAAACACAACATACAGGGTTCAGAGTCTTGTTGAACCCCCAAGATGTTGGGTGCAGTTTCACCACTGTAATTACAAAGTTGTGGTTCGTCAAATACCCTCCGCGCCGAGCGGTACGCCATCGTTGCGGGGCTGTACGAAATCAGGCACTTGTCCGCACGTTTCAAAATAGTTGTGCTTTATTTT
>CAZULI010000031.1:0-11214 GCA_964621095.1 uncultured Acidimicrobiaceae bacterium
CATCGGTTCCGCAGTTGCCCGTCTCGCGGTGTCAGAAGGCCACGACGTGGTGAACGTTGACTGCCTCACCTACGCCGCGACCGCCGGTTCGACGCGTTCGATCGCTGACTCTCCCCGCTACCGGCATGAGAACGTCAACATCGTCGATACCGAGTCGGTGCTTGACGTTCTGCGCCGCCATCGACCGGATGCGATCATGCACCTCGCAGCCGAGTCGCATGTTGATCGTTCCATCGAGCATCCCGCCGACTTCGTGATCACCAACGTCGTTGGCACCGTCAACCTGTTGACCGCTGCCACGACGTACTGGGAGTCGCTCGACGACGCTGAGCGGGAAGCGTTCCGATTCCACCACATCTCGACCGATGAGGTCTTCGGGGAGCTTGATGCGCATGGATCTTTCAACCGAGCAAGCCCGTACGCGCCACGATCCCCGTACTCCGCGTCGAAAGCGTCTTCGGATCATTTCGTGCGGGCGTGGCACCATACCTACGGACTGCCGACCCTGATCAGCAACTGCTCGAACAATTACGGGCCGTACCAGCTCCCCGAAAAGCTCATCCCCCTGACAATCCTCCGGGGTGTCAGCGGTGAGTCGCTCCCGGTCTACGGGCAGGGAACCCAGGTCAGGGACTGGTTGCATGTGGAGGATCACGCACGGGCGCTCTTGACCATTCTTGGCAGGGGCAGCGTCGGTTCGACGTACATGGTCGGTGGCAACACCGAGAGGAGAAACATCGATGTTGTCGAGATGATCTGTCGGATCCTCGATGAGCTCCGCCCCAAGCCGAGCCCGTATCGTGGTCAGATCGAGCTCGTTGCGGATCGGCCGGGTCATGATGCCCGGTACGCCGTTGACTTCTCCGATACCACCACCGAGCTCGGCTGGGTTCCCACCATCTCTTTTGAGGACGGAGTTCGCAGGACCGTAGAGTGGTATCTGGCGAACACACCATGGTGGAAACCTTTGGTCGCTGATCGGGGGGTGACCCGACGTCAGGGAAGTCTTGACAGGGGAGGAGTTCCGTGAAAGGCATCATCCTGGCGGGAGGTTCAGGGACCCGGCTCGACCCCATGACCCGTGTGGTCAGCAAGCAGTTGCTGCCGGTGTATGACAAACCGATGGTGTACTACCCGCTCTCCCTCCTGATGCTGGCTGGGGTACGCGACATCCTGGTGATCTCCGTACCAGACCAGAAGGCGTTGTTCGAAGCGCTTCTCGGCGACGGATCGCAGTGGGGGATCTCGATCTCATACGCAATCCAACCCAGCCCTGACGGTCTCGCCCAGGCGTTCCGCATCGGGGAGTCGTTTCTTGCTGGTGAGGGTGCCGTCCTCGCCCTCGGTGACAACCTGCTGCACGGCATCGGGCTCTCCCAGGTGCTCGCTGACGCATTGACAAGACCGGGGGCGACCATTTTCGGCTACCCCGTGCGGGACCCCGAGCGGTTCGGGGTCGTGACCCTCGACGATGACGGGCGGCCGATTCACATTCAGGAGAAGCCGGTCTCGCCAACCTCAAACTTGGCGGTCATCGGGTTGTATTTCTTTGATGAGCGGGTCACCGAGATCGTCAAGCGGCTGCAGCCATCCCAACGGGGTGAGTACGAAATCGTCGATGTGATCGATGACTACTTGCAACGATCGGCCCTCACCGTCGTCCAGTTCGGGAGAGGGGTCGCGTGGCTCGATGCGGGAACGCCCGACTCGCTCCACGATGCAAGCGCGTACGTCCGAACGATGGAAGCCCGTCAGAGTCTGAAGATCGCATGTCTGGAAGAGGTTGCATTCCGGATGGGGTTCATCTCGGCGTCCCAGTTGGAAGCGCTTGCCGACACCGCCATCAACCCTGCTGATCGTCAGTACCTACGCGGTCTGTTGGCGTGATCGTGATGGTGAAGCTGGGGGATGGGTGACGTCGATGGAGACAGGCGGGTTCGTGGGGACCGGGAGCGGAGCGATCTCGGACGTCCTGATGATCCGGCCCGTGGTGCATGAGGATCACCGCGGTACGTTTCGGGAGACGTTCAATGAGGAGCGGATCCGGGTCGAGCACGGGATCGATCGGGAGTGGCCCCAGGACAACCGGTCGACGTCATACGCCAACGTCCTGCGGGGGATCCACTTCCAGCTCGGGGCACCCCAAGGAAAACTCGTCTCGTGTGTGTTCGGTTCGATTTTTGATGTCGCGGTCGATCTGCGCCTGGAGTCCCCGACGTTCGGGTTGTGGGTGGGGACAGAACTCAGTCGCGACAACGGTGTCCAACTCTGGATCCCTGAGGGGTTTGGTCACGGCTTCGTGGTGCTGAGCCCGAGTGCTGATGTCACCTACAAGGTGACGTCCCTGTATGTGGCGAACTCCTCCCGGACGCTCGCCTACGACGATCCTGCGGTTGGCGTGGTTTGGCCGATCGATGGCGACCCGATCCTGTCGGACGCGGATGCTCGTGGGCTCTCACTTGCGAGCGTGCATGCGTTGTTGACCGAGACGGGGACCTAGATCCTCGTGGCAAGCTCCTCGACCTGTTGGGGGAGGCCGCTGTTGAGGGCGCCTTTGATCGCCGGGAAGAACATGGCCGAAAGCATGCCTTTGGTGGTGACGTCCATGGTGACGGTGATCTGACAGGTTGCACCGGTCCCGGTGAGTTCTGCAGTGATCCGACCGCCGATCTCTGAGGTGTCCATATCGAGCACCAGGAGGGTTGGTGCGGTTGCCTCGACGGTCGTGGCGGTTCCTGGGTACATCTTGCCGCCCACATTCGCGCCCCATGCAAACCCTGCGAGGGTTCCATCGCCGTTGTGTCTTGGGTTCGACACGTAGGAGATCGGTCCGATCCCTGCCCAGGTTTCCTCCAGTTGGAGCTTGCTCCAGGCGTCTTCGATCGGGGTGTTGAGCGCCACGGCGTGTGAGATTGACATCGACGGCATGACGAGACCCTACGAGTTGAGGTGGGAACGGATCAGACCTGCTGCAGCAGCAAGTTCATCCTGGTCGGCGGGGGTGGCGTTGGCGAAACTCACATCTTCCTCGGTATCGATGGGGAACAGGTGCAGGTGAACGTGGGGTACTTCGAGCCCGGCGATGATCATCGCGACCTTGACGGGGGTGTAGGCAGCGTTGATGGCGTGACCGATCTTCTGGCTGACCGTTGTCAGGTGGGCAAGGGTGTCCGCGTCGAGATCGAGCCAATGGTCGACCTCCTTGACGGGCACCACCAGGGTGTGTCCGGGTCTGATCGGGGCGATGGACATGAACGCGGCGCACACGTCGTCCCGGTACACGAAGCGCGCCGGTAACTCGCCGTTGAGAATGAGGGTGAAGACGCTCGACACTGCTACCTGTCCGTGTGGGAAGCGGGGAACGCCAGCATAGGACGGATCGGTCACGGCGGTTGGCATGATGAACGGCCAACTACCCTACAGGGCGATGAATCGTGCTGTCCTCGTGCGGACCTTGTGGATCGCTGATCTGGTCTGGCTCATCGTCGCAATGCTCCTCGCCACCGCTCACATTTTCGGCGTCTGGATGCCGTGGCTGGCCAGAACACCGACCGGAACGCTGATGCCATCGGTGGGGTTGACGCTGGTGGGAGCCATCGTTGCCACGTACGTGACGTACAAGGCGGGGGACTCCACCGTTTCCCGGGCCGCATATGGTCAGGCCGTGGCGATCGTGGCCCCAACCCTGATGATCACCTCGATCGGTCTCCTGGTCTCACGGGAGTACTTCTCACGCCAATGGCTCCTGATCACGTTCGGCTTGTGGCTCGCGATGCTCATCGTTCACCGCGGCTTCCTGCGGCAACGGCCATGGGCAGAACCGATGGTCATCGTGACACAAGAGACCTCCCTGGCCGAGATGATCGGCGCCACCCCATACGCAGACGTGATCGCGACGGTCGCCCCGGATGCGGACCCTGCTGAGGTTCCTCTTCTTGCTGATGGAACACTCGTCGTCGATCTCGGCGCGGCCCTCTCGAAGGAGATGGCGAGCTTCGTGTCATCCGCCTCGGTGAGTGGGCAACGAGTACGACCCCTCGTTGAGGTGTATGAGGAGCACACGGGGAGGCTTCCCCTTGTCCATCTCGTGGGAGGTTGGGAGATTCGCAGACCGGTCTCGCGCTCACGGTACGCACCGGTCAAACGGATGATCGATGTCCTGCTGGTGCTCGTGGCAATGCCACTGTGGATTCCGCTGTGGTGCTTGGTGTGGACGGTGGTTCGCCTTACCTCACACGGCCCGGTGATCTATCGTCAGCCGAGGGTTGGGAGAGGTGGCAAGGAGTTCACGCTGCTCAAATTTCGCACCATGGTTGAGGATGCTGAACATGACGGCCCGCAGTTCACCGCCGAGGACGACTCCCGTTTGACGTCAGTCGGCAGATTTCTGCGGCGGAGTCGCCTTGACGAGATCCCGCAATTGTGGAACGTCGTGCTTGGCGATCTGGCACTGGTGGGACCGCGCCCTGAGCGCAGAGTCTTCGTTGACTCGTTTGCCGACGCCATTCCGTTCTACAACACGCGGCACCTGATACGGCCAGGCATCACCGGATGGGCCCAGATCCAGAGAGGGTACGGTGACAGCATCGATGATGCCCTCGACAAGTTGACGTTTGACCTGTATTACGTCAAACACTCGTCGCCGTGGCTTGACATGGAGATTCTCGGTCGAACCGTGTGGACCGTTCTTACGGGGGATGGTTCCCGCTAGAGGGAGCACCATGATCCTGCGGGGGTATCGTTCGGGGGGAGAAGCATGGAGGGAGAAGCGTGATGGAGGATTCAGAGCGGACGCCTGATGTGTCCATCGTGCTCCCCGTTTTCAATGAGCTTGATCATCTTGCGCTGGAGCTGACACGCATCCGGCACGCGTTTGATGCGTCCCCGTACACCTACGAGATCATCGTTGTTGATGATGCCTCCACCGATGGCAGTACGGAGAGGCTCAAGACGATGGACGGCATCAGGCTCATCACGTTCGCCAGCAACCGTGGACCGGGGGCTGCCCGAAAGATTGGGACTGAGGCCGCCCGAGGGGAGATCGTTGTGTGGTCGGACGTCGACATGTCGTATCCGAACGACCTTCTGCCGACCTTGGTGGATCAGCTGGAGGGGCACGATCAGGTGGTTGGTGCAAGGACGTCAGAGCAGGGGAGTCACAAGTACGCCCGAGTCCCCGCAAAGTGGACGATCCGCAAGCTGGCGGAGTACCTGTCGGGGACCGGCATCCCTGATCTCAACTCAGGGTTTCGAGCGTTCCGCAAATCGGTGGCGCTGCAGTTCCTGCACCTCCTGCCTGATGGGTTCTCACACGTGACGACGCTGACGATGGCGTTCCTCGCCAACGGGTACACCGTCACATACGTTCCCATCCCCTACGCCGTGCGGTCCGGCAAGTCAAAATTTCGGTTCGTTGCCGATACACGGCTCTACCTCATCCAGGTGACCCGTATGGTGATGATGTGGAACCCGCTGCGCGTCCTGATGCCCATTGCGTTGTTCTTCTTCGTCATCGGGGTCGGCAAGATCATCTACGACATCTTTGACAAGACGTTCCGGATCGGCACGAACACACTCCTGGTCATGGCGACCGCGGGACTCATCTTCGTGGTGGCGTTGCTCGCAGATCTCGTGGTCCAGGTCACCCGTCCCAAGTTGACGGTCCTGCCTGCCCTTGTCAGCGATTTTGATGCAACGGAGTTCTCCGAGCACTGACCATGGTGTGAGCCCGGACCGACCCACTCACGGCGTACGGTTCAGGAAGCCGCAGCGTTCCCGGATTCAATGAGCGCATGGGCGATCGCAGCCCAGGTCGTGTCATCGTGCGACGTCGTATCCATCTGATCGTACGCGTTGTTGAGATCGACGATGGCTTGCGCGACGGCTGGGGCGTCGGTGGAAGCAGCAACCATCCCGTTGACACCAGGTCGGATCTGGGACGCGAGCCCACCCACATCGGTCACGATCACCGGTCGCCCGATTGCCAGCGCCAGGGGGATGAGGCCGGACTGGGTTGCGGACCGGTACGGCAGGAGGAGCGCATGGCAACCCGCGATCTCTGCGAGAAGATCATCATCCGAGAGATAGCGGGTGTCGAGGGAGAGATGCCCGTCCAGGCCGAGGCGGTGTCCCAACGCTCGCAGCTGGTGGCTGTCCTCCCAGGCATCCCCCACGATGCGCAGACGCACATCAACGCCCATGGTCCGTGCCATGGCCACGGCTTCGATGGCGATGTCGGGTCCCTTGTAGGAGCGGATGAACCCCGGATGAATGAGAAGGAGCGGTGGGCGCTTCGGTGGGCCCGACGCTTGGCTGGCCGCAAGAATCCCTGGCAGGGTGTTTGCCGAGATCGTCAGGTTCGGGAACTGGTGGGCGACCTCTGTGGCCACGAAGTCCGAGAACGTGACACACGCCGTGAGTCGGCGAACGAACAAGCGGGTCAGCCATTTGCTCATCACCATCGACTCATGCGGCTTGAGGTTGTGGATCACCGCCACCGATCTCGTCCTTGCGACCGTTGCAACCGTCCAGTACGGGATGGCGTCCCAAGGAGTGACCCATGCAAACACGACGACGTCAGACGTTGCAGCGATACGGCCGGCCCGGATCCAGGTGAGCGGGTTGTACCACGACAGCATGCGGTGTTGCCGGGTGCTCGGAGACGGGTCAGACGGTGCCTCCCCCGGATAGAGGCGCTTCGGGTAATGCTTGCGCCACGTGATGGAGGTCACGGCGTGGCCCAGACCCTCCAATGCGTCGGCAAGCATCCGCGAGGACTGTGAGATCCCTCCGCGTTCTGGGGGCATCGGGGATACGACCGCGACCGCGATTCCTGCTGGCATGGTGTCGGACGCTACTCCTTACCGGTACACAGTGATGGTGTGTTGGCTTGCGAGAAGCGGGGCTCTGGCCGATCCCGATCGGGCAAGGTTGTTTGCGAATGCCGCACGCACCCGCAATGTCGCCTACCATGCCGATTCATGACCCGGGTACTCGCAGTCATGGTGCTTGCTGCTGTGTTCATTGGTCTCCCCATTGTGGGCCTCGATGATGCCCACGCCAACGATGCAGCAGTTGGGATCGCAAACAGTTCTGAATCGAGGGGGTGCAGCCCGTACGTGGCAGGCACCTCCCGTCCGTTCGTGTCCCGCACGGGAGCGTTGCCGACCACTGAGGTGATACGGGGGCCTTGGGGCGACTTGTTTGGCCGCACGTACCAGCAGGTCAGCGCTTCGCTGGTCGCGTGGCGTCTCCCCGGGTCCACAAGGACGATGTATGTTCACGAACGTGCGCTCCCAGCGTTCATCCTCGCTGGCCAGTCCCTCTCAGCGCACATCGCCCAAGGCAAGAGGTACAACGTGTACTCGGCGTTTGCCCGAAACTGGAGAACGGTCTCAGGCACGTACCGCCCGTCGGAACACGCGTTCGGGACGGCGTTCGACATCAACCCGAGTTCGAACCCCTCCCGACGCGACAACGTTCTCATCACGGACATGCCGTCGTGGTTCGTTTCATCGTTCACGGATGCGGGGTTCTGTTGGGGAGGGTCGTGGGTTGACAGCAAGGACACGATGCACTTTTCATGGAGCGGACCGGGCCAGACACCAAGCAACCCCCCACGGCTCCCTCCGTACCCGGCGGTGACAACGTCAACCACGTATGTCGAGCGGATTCTCGGCTTCAACATTCCGTTGCAACCGTCGTCGGGAACATCGATGACCGTGGCTGACATGACGGGGGAGGGGGCCCCCGACGTCGTGCAGCTCTCCCCCTCGGGTCTCATTGAGGCGACCGGCGCCGTGGGCAGTTACAGCCGCATCGCGTTCCGGTCGAACGCTGGGTCAGGATCAGCCGAGACCCTCATCGGAGACTTTGATCTCGACGGAGTCGCCGATTCATGGGTTCCCAACCGCAGTGGCGCCACGATTTCATGGAGCATCTGGTCTGGGATCTCAGATCATCAGACGAGGACGGTGGTGACATCCGCCGTTCCGTCGTCTGCGGGCCGCCTGCTGCTCGGTTACTTCGACTGGGACCACATCCCTGACATCTACGCCCAGGTCGGTTCCGAGTTCGTCGTCTACGGCTCCGCAAACGGATACGCCACGGTTGCCGGTCATTTCCCCCTGGTGGGGAACTCGGACAGTTCATGGCATTTCGCCACCGGTGATCTCGACATGGACGGGCGTGCTGATGTTTACGCGATGTCAAACGGTGGTGCTCCCACGATGTTGGTTCGCATGGCGACGGGGGCCACTGCCTCGTTCACCCCTGCCGTCCACATGACCGCCAACACGATGTTTGAGATCGCCGACTACGACGGGGATGGCCGGGATGACGTGTTCGCACTCAACGGCTCCGAGCTGACGATCGCCCTTGGTGGGAGTTCGAGTGGGGCACCCGATGCATGGTTCCAGGTGCCGTCGACGGTTCCGCCTGATGCGGGGCCAAAATGCACGGGGCCAAACCCCTGTGACTCCATCGGGTACGTCGACTTCGGCGGAGTGTGGACGCTCGCTGATCGGCCACGGACCAACGCCAAAGAGACGAAGTTCTACTACGGCAAACCAGGGGACATCCCGTTCACCGGTGACTGGAACTGCAACGGCGTCGACACGCCGGGTCTCTACCGGGGCTCCGATGGGTTTGTCTATTTGCGCCAGACCAATACGCAAGGCATTGCTGACATCACGTTCTACTTCGGCGATCCTGGCGACAAACCCCTCGTGGGAGACTTCAACGGGGATGGATGTGACACGGTCAGCATCTACCGCCCGTCCGAGCACCGGTTCTACATCATCAACACGTTGGGGGAGGACGGCAAGGGACTCGGTGCTGCTGAGTTCTCCTTTACCTTCGGTAGTCCAGGGGACGTCCCCTTTGTCGGTGACTTTGACGGAGACGGTATCGATGAGATCGGGTTGAGGAACCCTCGCACAGGCCGAGTCCTTCTCAAGTGGAACCTATCCGATGGACCTGCTGACGCCGAGTTCATCTACGGACTCTCGGGAGACATCCCGATTGCTGGTGACTGGAACGGTGATGGAACGGACACGATCGCCCTCTACCGACCATCCTCCGGCATGTGGTATCTCCGCCTCACCAACACGACCGGCGTCGCACACAACGCGATCAGCTTCCAGGCGCCGCGAGGAGCAACCCTGCCGATCCACGGCATGTTCGGCCTGTAGACACGGCTCCAGCCGTGGAGGGCAGGGCAACGGTTTGATGACCCCCGACGGATCCCAAGGCTGGCGGGGCCGAGGGAAACGGTGTCGGGCACTACCATCGACACGCCAAGCCACACGTCGGATCGTGAGAAGAACGAGACCACGGGCAGACGAAGCGGATGAAGTGGCAGGGAGGACGATGTCTGTTCCGGGGAGCCGATGGGGATCGACGATGCCGAGCGCCATGGGTGGTCATACGGGATGCCCGATACTCCGTGATGCGTGCTTCTGCCGTTCGGATCGTCGTGTGGACAGGTGCGTGATCTGATGCTGAAGCGCCGGGTGGTCTCACTCCTGCGACGGTTGCCAACCGGTGTGCAACGAGCGCTCAGGCGTCTGCCGGGGTTCCAAGGGGTTCGCGACCGAATGGTTGGCACCCCCAGCACGCCTGGTCCTGGCCCGGGTGAACTGCGTGCGGTCGTCTATCCACCGACGTGGGCTGCGTGGGACGTCATGAAACAGCGACCCCAGTATCTCCTTGAGGCGTGGGCGAACGCCGGTCACACGGTGTACTTCGTCGACATCGCCGTGTCCGCCCCGTACCGGGTGGACGGGGTCAACATCGTGCCCTCGCTTGACCATGTCCCTCGTGAGGGGGTCATCATCTACACGCACTTTGCCCCGGTGCGCACCATGCTCACGGGGTTTGTCGATCCGGTCGTCGTCTATGACATCCTTGACGATCTCACGATTTTTGACGCCGATGAGGTCGGGCTGCCACCCGAGCGTCGCGTTCGGCATCACCATGGTCCGATGATGGAGGAGGCCTCGGTCGTGATCGGATCCGCCCCCGTCCTCGTGGACCGCCATCGGGACGAGCGTGGTGACATCCTTCTGATCGAGAACGGGGTCGATACCGGTCGGTTCCGACACCCAGGACCCGTGCCCGGCGAGCTGGCTGGTCTGGAGGCACCCGTGGTTGGGTATCACGGGATGATCGCCCGATGGTTTGACTTCGATCTCATGACGGCGGTGGTTCACGCGATGCCTGAGGTGACGTTTGCCTTTGTTGGTCCGGTGGACCCCCGGTCCAAGGACGATGCATCGGCGTTGTTTGCCATGCCCAATGTTGTCTCGGTCGGGCAGCTACCGTCCTCGGCAATGCCGGGAGTCGTGAAGAGGTTTGACGTTGGGATCGTCCCGTTCCTGGTTGACGACATGACGAGGGCGGTGAGTCCGCTCAAGATGTATGAGTACCTCGCCGGTGGCACGCCGGTTGTCGCGACACCCGTACCGTTGTGTGTCGACCACCCCATGGTGGAAACGGCGGCGGACGCGTCCACGTTCGTGACGGCGCTCCGGGACGCCATCGCGGCATCCGGCGACCCCGACCTCATCATGCAACGCCAGACGGCCGCTTCGGAAGCCGACTGGACGGCCCGGATGCAGCCGCTCCTTGCGGTCCTTGACCAGCGGGGTATGAACAGGGTGCCAACGTGAGTCGGGTGGCGTTTGCGGTCACCGAGCTTGCACCGTTCACGAGCGGCGGCGCAGGGGTGCTCGTTGCTGAGATCGCGGACCGTTTGCGATCACGGGGGGACGTCGTCACCTGTGTCATTGCCGCGGACCCCGACTCGGCAGCAACCTTGGCCGGTGACCCATCGGTGGTTGTGGCGCGTCCGGTGGAGGCACCGGGGTGGACGTTCCCGTTCATGGACACCTCCATGTCGGTGGCCGAGGAGTTGTCCCGCCTGCATCGTGAGGACCCGTTCGATGTCGTCGAGTTCCAGGATTTCGATGGACTGGCGTTCTGGATGTTGACCCACCGGCGGGATCTCGGGTTTGGCGACACACCGCTCGTTGTCCGTTTCCACGGTCCCGTTGATCTCCAGATCGAGGCGATGGGGAAGAGCACCCCCGAGCTGGATGTCGTCGCTGCGATGGAGCGCGAATCGTTCCGCATGGCGGATCGTGTGATCGTTCCGTCCCCGGCGATCGGACGGCTGGTCGCTGACCGCTACGGTGTTGCCCCCGACCGTATCGC
>CAZULI010000032.1:0-11208 GCA_964621095.1 uncultured Acidimicrobiaceae bacterium
CCCGTGTGGGCACCCATCGCCATGACGGACATGCCGTTGGGGACGGTCCCTTCGATGGCCTGGAGGTCACGGTGATTGAACGCGTCCTGACGCATGGTCATCACCAGTGCCTCGATGACCCGTTCATCGGTGATCTCCCCGTTGGCCGCGATGCGTCGCGTGGTGTCCTCGATGGTCTCACCACCAAGCCCGAGGATCGAGTGCGCAACAAGCATCTTGAACCGCCCATGGGACGCAGCGTCCAGCGCTTGGAACTCAGCAAGCAACTTGACGCCGTGCTCCTCGAGCTCAAGGGCCTTGCGGTCAAGCCGGTTCGCCTTCTCGTGATACAACGGTCGCATGTACGCCTCGGTGAGTGACGCAACGGCGTGGAGGACGCTCTTTTCACCGCATCCCGCACACGCACCGTCGCCACTGACGAGCGCTTCATAATTGGACCGAACCATGAGGTGGTTCTTGAGATGACCCACCGCCGAGGACATGGGGTCATCGGGGTCGAACCGGCCGAGGTACTTGGCCGGGGTATCGGGGAGCAGATCAAGGAAGTTGATCCCCGACTGCTGGTCCGCGTTGATCGTGGGGGTCTCCTGCACCATCTCGAGGGCGTCCCATGGACATTCCAGGACACACTCCCCACACCCCTTGCACAGATCCGAGACCATGATGGCGAACAACCCACCGGAGCCGGGCTCGCTCCGCTCAAGGGACCGAAACAGGTGCGAAGTCTTGGTATAGGCGAACGGAACCCGCTTGAAGAGCTCCATGAACTCTTCCTTGGCGACCTCTGACACCGTATCGATGTCGGCCACGTGTTTGGCGACGATGTCGACAAACGGGACGAGCGCCTTCTCCTTGGTGATGGCGAGCATCTCCACACGGATCGCCACCTCAAGGTCGGGGAGCGCCTCGACCATCTTGGCCCGCTCCCCGAGATCGAGGATGTACCCCCGGGCTGCGGTTCCGAGGACGACGTCGAGATCCTGGGCGACGTTGGGGAGGGCCGTGTCGGGGCAGGCGGTGATGCAGTCCATGCACGCGGTGCAGTTCTCCGCGATCCACAACGGCGTCTCACGGCGTGCCACATACTTGCTTGCGGTCCGCCCGGTACCAGCTGCCATCATCGAAACCGACGACAGTGGCGTTGCCGGCTGGTTGTACCCGAGCCCTGCCTTGAACTCCTTGTTGAACGTGGACGTCAGCATGAGCGGGACGCGGGTGACCTGAGCCTCGGGCTTCTCCATGGAAGGGATCTCGACACTGCACGACCCACAAGGGTCGAGGGCTGCGAGTCGCATGGAGGACCGGTCGGCATCGTCAGGGTCGCCGTACGGGATCTCCTGGACCTGGTCGAACCCTGCCGTCATCACCGTCATGTTCGACTCGACAACGGCGTCGCCAAACCGACCGAACTTCTTCTTGTACTGGTTGTGGACGAGCTCGCGGAACCGCGCATCTGAGACGCCGAACTCCTCAAGGATTCCGGAGACCCGGAAGAACGCCCCGAGGAACGCGTTGCCCTGCATCCGCAGCTGGAGCTCGGGGCGGGTGGTTGCCGCCCGTGCGATCCGGAACCCTGCAAGGGTGACGATCCGGATCTTCTTGTCGATGATCTCACGCCGGTACAGCGAAGGGATCCGCTGCCAGACCGTTTCGGCGTCCTCCTCCGACTCCCAGACAAAGATGCCCCCCTCGGTCAACCCGACCAGCGGGTTCGTGTGGGTGAAGATCTTTGGATCGCTGCACAGGACGACGTTGACGTGGTGAAGGTCACAGTTGGGACGAACCCGCTTCGGAGCGGCCACCAGGAAGTACGAAGTCGGCGCACCCTTCTTCTCTGACCCGTACTTCGGGTTGGCCGAGACGTGGATGATCTCTTCAAGGCGACCGAACTCATCCCGCTCGGTCTGGTGCTCAAGAAGGTCATCACCGATGGCGCCGATGACTTCAGAGAGGTTCTTGCCGGTCGTGATCATCCCCCAGCCACCGATGGAGTGGAACCGCACCGCAATGGCACCTTCGGGGAGAAGCGAAGGGGTGCGGTCCCCTTTGACGGCGTACGGATGATCGATCCCGAGCGTGAAGTACGTCGTACCGTCAGCAACGGTGCGGCCGTCCTGCCGTGCCCGCAGACCCACGGCGTACTCGTACGCCCCGATGATCGCCTCGGGACGGAAATCCCGCGATCCGAGACCGTACGAGCCAGACAGAATCAGGGGTGTCTCCTCCTTGGTGAGTCCTGGGATGTGGGAGTCCACTCCGGTGAACCCGACCTCAAGCGCCTTGCCCAACGTCGCACGGATCTCCCGCGTCAACTGGTTGTCGCCCGCCATGGCGTCATCGACACGCTCAAGGACGATGATCCGCTTCTTGCCTGCGAGGGCGTTGACGATCGCTGCTTCGGGGAACGGTCTCAGGACGTTGATGTGGATGGATCCGACCTTGGCGCCATCCTCATCACGCAGATAATCGACGGCTGCTTCGATGTTCTCGGCAGCAGAGCCGAGGGAGACGAACACGGTGTCGGCGTCATCAGTCTTGTACTGGGTGACAAACCCGTAGTTGCGACCGGTGAGCTCGGCCCACTCGGCGTACGCAGCATCAAGGAACGGCAGAATCTCCTCGGTGAAGTTGTTCCTCCGCGCCAGGACACCGTTCATGTAGTGCTCCTGGTTCTGGACCGGGCCAAGCAGCATGGGGTTGGTGAGGTCCATCATGATCGGGACCCTGCGACGCATCGGTCCGAACAGTTGGCGTTGGGCCGCGGTGGGGGTTTCGATCATGTCATCGTGAGCGCCGAGATACTCGCGCAACAGATCCGCCTCGTGGCGGTAGAACGTCCGCTCAAGGTGGGAGGTCAGGAACCCATCCTGGATGTTCATGCCCGGGTTCAGCGACAGCTCGGTGACCTTGCGCAGAATCACGGCCTGGTCCGCGGCCTGTTGGGCGTCCTTTGCAAACAGCATGATCCACCCCGTGTCAAGGGCGGCGTAGACGTCGTCGTGCCCGCAATGCACGTTGAGAGCGTGTTTGGTCAGAGCACGGGCAGCAACCTCGATCACCATGGTCGAGAGCTTCCCTGGGGCGTGGTAGTACTGCTCAAGGCCGTAGACGACACCTTGGCCCGAGGTGAAGTTGACCGTCCGGTGACCCGTCGTCGCGTACGCAATCGCCCCGCCTTGGGCTGCGTGCTCCCCCTCGGCCTCGATCGCGATCTTCGCATTTCCGAACACATCAAGGACGCCCTCGGCGAACGCCAGCTGATAACTCTCACCCATCTCCGTTGATGGGGTGATCGGGTAGAAGACACCTGCTTGGGTGATCCGTGCCTCGGTGTGGTAGGACACGAGCTGGTTGCCGTTGGTGGTGATCCGAATTCCTGGGTATTTCGGCGTTGCCATCGTGGAACTCCGCTCTGCTCAAAAAATCCGCGTTTCTTTCACGTCGCATCCTAGCTGAGTCCTGGTCCCGAGGCACTCCCAAACGGGGATCTCACTCAGATGGGAAGTACTCGACAAACACCCCGACGGCGCGTCGCATCCGCAGGCCCGCGTCGATGAACCACTCGATGTAGTCACCATGCTCATCGGTGCGCTTGATGTGGCCGCTGCGGTACTCGGCGATCCGCACCGCCCTGCGCCCAGGGCCGGGATCCTCGAACTGGAGTTCCCGCCCGTACGCAGCTTCGATCGCACTGCGTTCGGATGCCAGGTCATGGAACAGCTCGAGGTTGGCGTCCCGGGAGCCCCGGTTGAGATACAGTGCATGGCGCAAGAGACGGTCCCGTGCGAACGACGCGCTCAACGACACCCCCTTGATCTGGGATGTCGTGGTGAAGTGGCTCCTCGGGCCCGGGGCACGGCCCCGCACCCAGTCGAGTCCCCGGTTCGTGACCTTGGTGACGTACTCCGACCAGAACGCAAGGTAGGCGCTCGTTCGGAGATCCCGGATCTTTGGATCGGCCGAAACCCCTTGCAGCGTCCGGTCTCCGAGCGGGGCGGCCTGGTGTGCGAGATCCCGGGCGAGCCCAACGATCGTCGCCGCATCCTGGGGCGACATCGTTGGCAGAAGGACTCGCAGTTCGGCAAGCGCCCCTGACGGACTGAGCGCCGCGGGTTCGTCATCCCACTCCCCGATGCGGGACGGATCCCTCGTCCCCGCCACTCCTCCGCCGCTCCCTCTCATGGGGGCGTTCCCAATTCGTGACGTGGCAACACCGTTGACTCGTTCGAGGAGCTCCGCTGGTGTCGTGCCAAGGGCGTTCGTGATCGCTGCCTCCACTCGGGGACTCGGAAGCTTCTGGCCGGTCTCGATCCCCGACAGATACGAGTACGAGATCTCAGCGGCCTGTGCAAGGCGGTGCCGATCAAGATGACGCTCCACACGCAACGCAGCGACCACCTCACCATACGCCGCCAGAAACGCCGGATCACGGCGTGGATCGTTCTCCATCCCTCTCATCATAGAGGAGAAGATTACTCTGGAAAGAGTTACTTTGCGCAGCGTAGATTTGTAGTGAGAGAATCAGGTCTCCATCTCGCTGGCGAGCGCGATGGGGCCGTGCTGGGACGGCTTGAGACCCACCTTGTCGCCGTAGAAGATCCGCGCAGCATCCATCCATGCGTGGGGATCGCCATCGATCTTGCGGGCGGGACCGAACCCTGCCGTCTTGGTGCTTGCGTCGACGAACCCCATGAAGACCGGGATGTCAAGAGCGTCAGCGATTCGCCAGAACCCTGACTTCCACGCCGTTGCCTTGCCACGGGTTCCCTCAGGCGTGATGACCAGCAGGACGCTGTCATGCGTGTTGAAGTGGTGTGCCACCGCCTCCACCATCGCCCTGGGGCGGGAGCGATCGACCGGGATTCCACCCCACCGTCGCATCAGAACTCCCAAGGGGCCCTTGAACAGCGTGTCCTTCCCAAGGAACCCGACCTTGATCCTGAAGTGACGGGCGATGGCGAGGAAGACGAGGAAGTCCCAGTTCGACGTGTGCGGGGCAGCAACAATCACCGCCTTGGGGACTTCCGGTGGTGGTCCGATGAACCGCCACCCGCGCATGAGGAGATACCAGCGGGAGATACGAGACATGCCCCGAACGGTAGCCACCCACCGCATTGTGTTTGATCCGCCAACAACATCCCGAGGTGATGGAGGAACACCACGGACGCGTCGATCGGATTCACCGCCGCTGCATCCTTGCAATCACCGTCAAATAAGTACGATGGACGAGACCCAGACGCGGCGCATGTGACGCTCACGGCGCCGGGACACCGCTAGTTTGAACCCATATCCAGAGGAGAGGATCACCGTGTTTCTGGTGCGACGCATCTACGACATTCAACCCGGTAAGGCTCGTCAAGCCGCCACGATCATCGACCAAATCGGCAAGGCCCTCGAGGCGGGCGGGACGCGATCACCAAGCCGGGTGTACTTCAACTCCGGGACCACGCCAGGAGACAAGAACACCGTCGTCATGGAGTGGACCGACCCCGCCCTGGTGTCTGCCTACCGTCCCGACCGAGTCATCGTTGACACGGTCGATCTCACGGCGCGTCTCAACGAGCTCATGATTGGATCTCGCATTGAGTTCTGGGAGCTGATGACCGATGAAAAATATCTGGAGTGATCCCAAGCTCACCAGCCACTCCTTCGAATCAGGTATCACGCTCTAAAGCAGTCTGATTCGTACAATCTCGGGACGGTACGGACCAAACGGCCAGGGAGAAACGTGCGACGCGTCATCATGTCAGCAGTATTCGCGATACCACTCGCGGTGGTGCTCATCGTGGTCGGCATGTACGCCTATGACGAGATCGTGACCGGTGACCGCGTGAGCCATGGAGTGGTGGCGGATGGGGTGGATCTCTCCCGCATGACAAGAGATCAAGCCGAGGCGGCGATGGCAGCCCACGAGAACGCACTTGCGTCACAAGCGGTCAACATCACCATCGAGGGGGGGACGTACACGATCGATCCCGCCACCCTTGAGTTTGACATCGATGAGGCCTGTGCCGTCGACGAGGCCATGCGGGTACGACGTGCCCCCAACGGTTTCACCAACTTCGGCAAATGGATCGGATCCCGGTTTAGCACAACCGAGGTGGCGATCGCCCCGACCATCAATGACGAAGCCCTCGCCACCATCCTGTCGGAGTGGGACGTCACCGTCATTGACCACCCGGCCCGTGACGGTGCGGTCATCGTCGTTGATGGCGTTCCCGCCCCGGAGTACCCCGAACCGGGAACCCGGATCGACCAGGAAGCATCTGCACCACTGATCCTCGCAGCCATCGCAACCGGCAGCACCGACCCCATCGAACTGCCCCTGGTGGACATCGAGCCCCAGGTCAGTCGTCTTGATGTGGACCAAGCAGTAGCGCTCGCCAAGAATCTGGTATCCGGCGACGTTGTTCTCCACCCCGAGGGCCAGACGATGCCGCTCGTTTTCAGCTCCGCTGCGCTCACCTCCGCATTGCGAAGCGAGATCGTGACGCACTCGCCTGCCACCGTGGTCCCCTACCTCGATGAGGACGTCATCAGGGAGATCGCCTTGGCACAGAGCTCAGCGTTTGAGATCCCCGCGGTCGATGCCTCCTTCACATGGAACGCTGACACCAAGGAGATCATGGTGGTTCCGTCGATCGTCGGACGGGTGATCGACATCGACGCTGCGGTCGCGGCGGTGTCCGAGGCAGCTCATGGAAGACGGTCCGGGTCCGTTCCGATGATCGACGGTGAGGACGCCGCGTTCACAACCGCGATGGCCGAGGCGATGGGGCCGTTCGGCCAAGTCTCGACGTTCACCACGCACCACCCGTGTTGTGCGGACCGCGTCGTGAACATCCACCTCATTGCCGACAAGATCAATGGGCACTGGGTGATGCCGGGGGAGATCTTCTCCATCAATGACACCGCAGGCCAACGCACGCTCGCTGCTGGATACCGCAGGGCAGGCGCCATCATCGGTGGCGAGCTCGTGTGCTGTGACAACCCTGCCAACATCGGCGGGGGAACCAGTCAGTTCGCAACCACGTTCTACAACGCGGTGTTCTTCGGGTGCTACGAGGATGTTTTCCATCAGCCACACAGCCTCTACTTCTCCCGTTACCCGTATGTTCGAGAGGCGACGCTCGGCTTCCCTGCCCCTGACGTCAAGTTCCGCAACGACTCGGACTCCGTCATCTACATCGAAACGAGTTACACGTCAACGTCGATCACCGTCACGTTCTATGGAAACAATGGTGGCCGCACGTGTGAATCCGTCAGCAGCGGCAACACCATCACCCGCGTGATGACCCACCCCGACGGTTCGGTGACGAGGCAGTCCTGGACCTGGAACTACCGCTCAAAGAACGACAGCACGACGACCACCACGAAGCCACCGTCCAGCACGACCACGGCCCCTCCGGGCGGCACAACCACGACGACGACGGCCCCACCAACGACCACCACCACGGCGGCGCCACCGACGACCACCACCGAACCTCCGTCGCCGTAACCCTTCTGGGATCAGAAGGCATGCGATCCGTGGCTGGTACCGAGTACGCTCCGGGTATGGAGTCACACACGATCATTGAGCCATTCCGGATCCACACCGTCCAGGCGATTGACCTCCCCACAGCGGACCAACGAGAAGCTGCCCTGGTTCGTTCGGGGTACAACTTGTTCGGGTTGCACGCCGATGAGGTCATCATCGATCTCCTGACGGACTCAGGAACGGGCGCCATGTCGGCTGAACAATGGGCGGGCATGATGCGGGGCGACGAGTCCTATGCCGGGAGCCGCTCGTTCTTCCGCTTCGAGTCGGTCGTCAAGGAGATCACCGGGTTCGATCACATCATCCCGACGCATCAGGGCAGAGCGGCCGAGAAGATCCTGTTCAGCGTTGCGGTTTCACCGGGCGATGTCGTACCCAACAACACGCACTTTGACACCACCCGCGCCAACGTCGAGTATCGCGAGGCCGAGGCACGGGATCTCATCAACGATGAGGCACGCAACCCGTCAACGATTCTCCCGTTCAAGGGCAACATGGATGTCGCCGCCCTCCGAGCAACGATCGAGGAAGTGGGCGTCGACCGCATCCCGATCGTCATGCTCACCGTCACCAACAACTCCGGCGGTGGTCAACCCGTTTCGATGGCGAACGTGCGGGCGGTGCGCGAGGTCTGTGACGAGTTCGGGATCCCGCTCATTTTCGACGCATGCCGGTTCGCAGAGAACGCCTGGTTCATCAAGCTGCGCGAGGACGGGTACGCCGACAAAACCCCGAAAGAGATCGCCCAGGAGATGTTCTCCTACGCCGACGGGGCGACGATGTCGGCCAAGAAGGACGGTTTGGCGAACATCGGCGGGTTCCTCGCCCTCAACAACCGGGAGTGGGCGACGAACGCACGCAACCTGCTCATTCTCACGGAGGGGTTCCCGACGTACGGAGGACTCGCCGGCTACGACCTTGAAGCGATCGCCGTTGGTCTTGAGGAGGTGCTCGACGAGAACTATCTCCGGTACCGCGTCCGGTCAACGGAGTACCTCGCCGACAAGGTCACCGACGCAGGTGTCCCCATCGTGCTTCCTGCCGGGGGGCACGCCGTCTACATCGACGCCGCAGCCATGCTCCCCCACATCCCGCCACACGAGTACCCCGCCCAGGCACTCGCCGTCGAGCTGTACCGAACCGGTGGAGTGCGCGGGGTCGAGATCGGTACGGTCATGTTCGGGAGGGCGAACCCGAACGGTCCTGACACGCCTGCTGCCATGGAGCTGGTGAGGCTCGCGATCCCGCGAAGGATGTACACCCAGAGCCACATCGACTACACCGCAGAGGTGGTGATCGATGTTGCACGGCGCGCCGGAACGCTCCGCGGGTACCGCATCACCGAACAAGCAGCGTGGCTCCGCCACTTCACCTGCACATTCGAACCACTCTGACGCTTCCGCCCGAACGTCGCACGGTCCTGACCGTCCCTACGGTCGTGGCTCACCCACGTGTCGAGGTCCCGTCGGGAACTCCTTGGCGGTGGGGACCAAAACTCGTCACCGTGGCGTTGTAGGTTGTCACCATGACCACCAACAACCCGATCGAGACGTCACCACCCCAGCCACGTACGATGCGCCGGGGCAACCCCCTGGCGATTGGGGGTAGCGAGGTCGGGCTGTGTCTCACGCGGATCCATCACGATCGATTCACCGAGGCAACCCCCGTCGACGACCCGGTGAGGGAACGCCAGGTGCAGATCGGGTTCACCCATGAGGACGCTGTTCTGACTGCGTTGCACAAGACGTCGCCGGGCACGATCGAGCACATCTCGTCATCGGGGGCCGATGCGTACCACGACACCCGGGCCGCTCTCGACCGCGGCGCCGATCTCATCCTTGGCGGCCGAATCATCTCCCCCGATGGGACGCTCATCGGTGTGCCGGACATCCTGGTCAGACTGGCGACGGGGTACGTCGCCGTGGAAGTGAAGGCGCATCTCGTCGTTGGCACCTCGGGATTACCAGCTCGGTTCACCCCGCTCGACGCCCTGGGCACCATCAGCTTCGACCCCGGCGTTCACGACCACGCCACCGTCTTGTTCCGTGGAAACCGCCGACGGGACCTCTACCAGGCTGCCCACTACTGGCGAATCCTTGACCTCATGGGGTACGCGACCGACCACCCGATCGGAGGGGTCATCGGTACCGAGGATCCCTATGGATGTGCCTGGGTCGATCTTGATGCCGAGCCGCACCGCATTCTTGACGGCACCATCAATCGAACCGAGCTCGCGCTCGACGCGGTGCATCACGGAGCAGAGCATCCCGAGGCCCCCCTTGTTGCTCCCTGGTGGCGCACCGAGTGCCGCTCCTGTCCATGGATGACACTCTGCCATGACGCCCTGGTCGAAGCTGATGACCCCACGCTCCTCGATCAGGTGTCCGATGTGACCCGGGCCCTGCTCACCCGCCACGACATTGGATCGATATCGGCGATTGCGGCACTGGCACCAGGTGATGAGCGGGTCGAATCGTCCTCCATCGTCCACCAGGCACGCGCCCGAACGTACGGCGGGCTTCTCCGCCGACCCGGGGTCAGAGCACCCATGGCCGTGCCGAGCCCCGCACGACAGGTGGATTTCGACATCGAGACGTACCTGGGGCGGATCTATCTCGCAGGGTTCCTGATCACCGAGGATGGTGAGTCGGTTTTTGATCCTGTTGTCGACTGGGACGGCACGGAGGCATCAGAGAGGGAGTTCATCACGAGATTGTTCGATCGGCTTGCTTCGTACGCCGACCGCGACACGAACGTGTTCCACTGGACCGGGTATGAGTCCAAGTGTCTTGGTGAGGCGGGAAGACGGCTCGGTCTCACCGTTGCAGGATTCGACACGGTTGAGGACTGGTTCGGGACCCACGCGATCGATCTGTACCGCTGGACAAAGGACCGGTTCGTGTCGCCGTCGGGGTACAGCCTGAAGGTGATCGCGCCTCTCTGTGGCTTCAGCTGGCGTGATGAGGATCCGGGAGGCCAGCAGTCAGAGTTGTGGTTCGAGGATCTCGTTGGGGGTGACACGGCGATGAAACAACGTCTCCTTGAATACAACGAGGACGATGTGGCCGCTCAGCTCGCGATCCGACGATGGGTGACATCCCAGGACAACGGTGGAGGTGCCGGCTCGGCGATCCCATCCGCGGAGACGTGGCCCATCCCACCCAGAGACGGATGAGCCACAGAAAATAATTCGCTCCACAGCCACCACTATCGGCCGCTCTCGGTAGCCTCACGACTCCACGATGCGGAACCGAGCCCCACAGTCGAGGTGGACGATGGCATGGCGACCAATCATTGCAGCAGGCCTCTCCGCCGTGGTTCCCGGGGCGGGGCAACTCTACGCCCGCAAACCGTTGCGTGCCGCTGTTTGGTTTGTGCCGACCCTCGTCATGCTGGTGGCCGGTCTTGTCTTCGTCGGCCAGGGAACACTGGGCATGGCAGGCCTTCTCGTCAGGCCCACCTTCCTCACGGGGGTCCTGGCATTGGACGTCCTGTTGTTCGTCTGGCGCATCGGCGCCGTCATCGACGCGTTCATGATCACCTCGGAACAAGGCGGCCGGCAGGTGCTGATCGCCCCCATCTCACTCATCCTGATTGCTGTCGCCATCCCCCACGGAGTCGTCTGGATCTACACGTCTGACACCCTCGACGCGTTGAACAAGACGTTCGTG
>CAZULI010000033.1:0-11188 GCA_964621095.1 uncultured Acidimicrobiaceae bacterium
GAATGAGGCCGAGGAGGACCTCAGGTTGTCCGACCTTGGCGCCTTCACCGAGGTACCGGAAGTCGGCACCCATCGACAACTCAAGCCCGCCGCCGAGCGCAAACCCGGTCACAGCGGCGATCGTCGGTTTGCGGAGCGCCTCAAACGCGGCGATGGCCTCAACGAGTCCCGACGCCTGCCGGTCCTCGTCGCCGGCGTCAAACGATGCTTGGAAGCCGGTGATGTCTGCACCGGCTGCGAAATGTGGTGAACCGGTGATGACAACGGCCCGCACGGAAGGGTCGGCTGCCATCGAGAAGGCGGTGGAGAGATCAGCGATGATGGCTCGATTGAGTGCGTTGACCGGTGGGCGGTTCAGCGTGATCTGGGCAACACCGTTCTCGACGGAGTAGTTGACAAATTCCATGACAGCTCCTTCACCTCAGTGGTGTTGTTTGCGGGTCCTCAGGCTACTGTGCGTCGAACCGAGCAGTTGGTCAGCCAGCGTCCACGGATCGACACGCCGCTCCACCAGATCGTCAATGGTGTCGTCGTCGATCGCATCGATGGAGTGGTCGATGGAGTCCCGCAGCGCGCCGATGAGCGCGTGGCGGGCCTGATCATGACGGATCCGCTTCATCCGATCCCCGGTGCCGAGGTGGTCCCGGTGCGACTTGATGGCGTTCCACAGGTCGTCGAGTCCCGAACCGTCGGTTGCGATCGTCGCAATGATGGGAGGACGCCAGTCTGTGCTGGGGCCCAGGTCGAGCATTGCGTCGAGCTCCTTGATCGTGGTCGCAGCTTCCGGCCGATCCGCCTTGTTGACGACAAAGATGTCCGCAATCTCAAGAAACCCTGCTTTTGCGGTCTGAACCCCATCCCCCCAGCCGGGGTTCACCACCACGACGGTTGTATCACACACCGAGGCGATTTCCACCTCGGACTGCCCGATACCGACGGTCTCGATCACGATCTCCGTGAACCCGAGGCCATCAAGGGCAGCAACGACGGCCGGCGTCGAGCTTGCGATCCCCCCGAGATGTCCCCGGTTCGCCACCGACCGGATGAACACGTTCGGATCGTCACTGTGTTCACCCATCCGAATCCGGTCACCGAGGATCGCTCCCCCACTGAACGGACTCGATGGGTCAACCGCGACGACGGCCACCCGCTCAGGCCCAGGCTGCATGGCAGCAACGAGGCCCGAAACAAGGGTGGATTTACCCGCCCCAGGGGCTCCGGTGATACCGGTGATGCTTGCCTTGCCCCCACGGCGGTAGAGGTCTCCCACCAGTTGGTGACCAGCCGCATCCCCCTCGCTGACATGGGTCACCACCCGCGCAACAGCCCGCTGATCCCCCTCCAGCGCCGCCTCCATCAATCCCACAATCTCCACATCCCGACATTAGACCGTTTCCGCGTACCCAGGGTATGAACCCACCGTGGCGGTGGGCTGTGGCCCACAGAATGACGCCGGATGGTTCCCTGATAGCATGGGGAAGGATTTCGCATACAACGGTGTTGGAAACTGCGCGCATACGTACCATATGATCAGGACTGGGGAGTAGCACATGGCCGCAGAAGTTGAGGGAAGCATCATTGAGATCGGGGGCGTTGTCCAACGTCCAGCACTCAGTGGTGCCACCGAAGTCGACCTTGACCTCCTCAACGACACACTCGACTACCTCCGTCCTGCGCTCCAAGCTGACGGGGGTGACGTTGTGCTCACCGGTGTCAACGGCGGAACGGTCAACATTCAACTCCTTGGCGCCTGCGGCGGGTGCCCCATCTCAGAGACCACCGTCACGGTCGGTATCGAGCGGATCCTTCGGGACCGCGTTCCCGGAGTCATTGAGGTCGTCGCGACCGGCTGACCGACTCAAGTTTGCATTCTGTGGGCCACAGCCCACCGCCACGGTGGGTTCATACCCTGGGTACGCGGTAAGTACAGGTCAGGTGCGGGTGATGGTGGCGCCGAGGGACTGTAGGTTGGGGACGAAGTTGTCGTAGCCGCGGTCGATGTGGTTTGCGTGGATCACTCTTGTTGAACCCTCAGCGCGCAGGGCAGCAATGGTGAGTGCTGCGGCGGCACGGATGTCACAGCCGTCCACCTCACAGCCAGAGAGGCTCTCAACACCACGGATCACGACGTGCTGGCCCTCGGCGTGGATGTCTCCCCCCATCCGGTTGATCTCCCCGATGTAGCGGAACCGACCCGCGTAGATGTTCTCGGTGACGATTGACGTTCCCCTCGCCGTCGCCAGGTACGCAACCATCTGCGGGTGCATGTCGGTGTGGAACCCTGGGAACGGCAGCGTGGCGAGATCAACCGCTTCCGGACGATCGGGACCGGTGACCGTGATCGATGTCTCGGTTGTCGACACCGATGCCCCCGTCGCTTCGAGCTTGGCGAGCTCCATCCGAAGGTGTTCAGGAACACAGCCCTCGACCGTGACGGTACCGCCCGTGACCGCACCCGCCACGAGATACGTCCCAGCCTCAAGGCGGTCCGGAACTGCTCGATGCACCGCAGGGCTGAGGCTGTTGACACCGTGGATCTCAATCGTGGACGTCCCCGCACCGTCGATCTTGGCCCCCATCTTGCGAAGAAACTCAGCAAGATCGGTCAGTTCGGGTTCACGGGCGGCGTTGCGGATCGTCGTCACGCCATCGGCCATTACCGCCGCCAAGAGGAGGTTCTCGGTCGCTCCGACCGAGGGGAACTCCAAGAAGACATCAGTTCCGCGGAGCCCATCGGGTGCCGAGGCGTGGAGCACCCCGTGCTCCAACTCAAACTGTGCGCCCATTGCTTCAAGGCCCTTGACGTGGAAGTCGATCGGCCGCGACCCGAAGTCGTCACCCCCCGGGAGGGCAACCCTTGCCCGCCCACAACGTGCCAGGAGAGCGCCAAGAACGAGAATCGATGCACGCATCTGACGGACGAACTCAAGAGGAGCTTCAGGGTTTGCGGATTCGGGGACGTTGATCTGGAGGGACGTTCCCTCCCGGACAAAGCGTGCGCCGACGTGTTCAAGCACACGGATCATGATGTCGACGTCCACGATTCGTGGCACGTTGTGCAACGTGTGTTCGCCTGGGGCGAGAAGCGCCCCCACCAGATGCTTGAGGACCGCATTCTTGGCCCCGAGAATCGGGATGGACCCCTCAAGCGGGATCCCACCGCTCACGAGAATTTCACTGGACATCAAAGCGAGGTTACGCGCACGATTGAGATATTCGGCGTCACCCCGACCCAACCGCCTCTGCGATCTACTCCTCGGACAGGATCACAACCGACGCGAACACGAAGTCCGCTTGGGCCTCCCACGAGTCGTTCGGAGCACGTACCTCGACTCCCACTGCCTCAGAACCACTGGTGGGAACAATGAGATGCCACATCAGTCCGTCCTCATGTTTCCCCCAGGACCGCTCCGCACCCCCGACGACCCGTTCGGAGCGAATGAACTTGCCAACCCCGGCGTCCTCAAGGAGCGTCCAGAACGAGCGGGCAACCTCAGCCGTCGAAACCGGCCAGACACCACCCGCATTGACCACGATCGCTTCCGGGCTGATCATGCCTGCGGTGAGGAAGGTCTCAGTTGGTGCCAGGTCGTGGTGGGCGGTCACATACCCGTCCCCGAGTTCGTACGACCAGCCATCGGGGATGTCAAGACAGAACGTCTCCGTACAGACGGTCTCAGAACTGGTGATGAGCGGCGAACTGGGTCCTGATGAGCACGCACCCAGCGCAAGGGCGAGGACTGACATGACCACCGCGAGAAGCTTCATGGGCAGAGGGTAGCCTCACGACACCTCACCGATACGGCGCTACGCTGGCGCCCGACAAGCAAGGAGCACAGGTGCGCATCGCGCTCGGATCGGATCACGCAGGATTCCCACTCAAGGACGAACTCGTCCAGTACCTCACCGACGCGGGCCACGACGTGATCGACCTGGGTACCGACTCAACCGAACCGGTTGATTACCCCGATTTTGCGGCCGCCGTCGGACGAGCGGTCGTCAGTGGACGGGCTGACCGCGGGATCATCGTCTGTGGCTCCGGCGCCGGTGCGTCGATTGCGGCGAACAAGATCGCAGGGATTCGATCGGCGCTCGTCCACGACCACTACACGGGCCGTCAGGCAGTGGAACATGACGACATGAATGTGCTCGCTCTCGGCGCACGCGTCATCGGGACGGTCACCGCAAAAGACATCGTGGATGCGTTCATCGCGGCAGAGTTCAGCAACGAGGACCGCCACGTTCGCAGACTCCACAAAGTCAACGAACTCGACCGCAGCCGGAGTTGAATCAGGGTCTCGTCGACTCGCCAGATTTCTCCGAACTCCCGACGGTACTCGGGCACCTCAACGGATACCATGGAAGAAATGACGACGTCTGAGCCAACGATCCCACGATACGTGAACCGCGAGATCTCGCTGCTGGACTTCCAGGAGCGTGTGTTCAACCTCGCCGAGTCCCGACATCTCCCGCTCCTTGAACGCGTGAAGTTCGTCGCGATCGTGTCGTCGAACCTCGACGAGTTCTTCCAGGTCAGAGTCGCCGGTCTCGCCGAGCAGGCCCGCAACGGCGTCCCCATCCTCAGCCTTGACGGGTTGACGGCCCAGGAGCAGCTCAACGCCATCACGGTGCGCACCACCGACCTCTTCAGCCGTATCGACAGTCTCTTTCTGAAAGAACTCGTCCCACTGCTCAGTGACGCCGGGATCCACATCGAGACGATGGAGTCCCTCGACCCAGAGGATCACCGCTACCTTGACCAGGTCTTCGAGGATCAGATCTTCCCGATCCTCACCCCCCTGGCGGTCGACCCCTCCCACCCGTTCCCGTACATCTCGAACCTCTCCCTCAACCTGGCGGTCCTGGTGGCAGACACGGAGGGGTCGGTTCAGTTCGCCCGTGTGAAGATCCCCACCAACATCGCACGCTTCATTCGTCTTGAGGGGGGCGATCGATTCGTGCCCATCGAACAGGTCATCGGGACACACCTGTCCCGTCTGTTCGGTGGTCTCGAGATCGTTGGCTGGTCAACGTTCCGGGTCACCCGCTCAGCCGACATCGCCATTGAGGAGGATGAGGCCGATGATCTCCTCGCAGCCATCGAGTCGGTGCTGAGATACCGCCAGCGTGCGGCTCAGGCGGTTCGTCTCGAAGTGGAATCAGGGGCTCCGGCGGCCGTCATGACGAAGTTGTTGAACGGTCTGGAACTCGAACCAGCGTCAGTGCAGGTGCATGAGGCGCCGCTTGGACTGGCGAGTCTCTGGGAGCTCTACGGCCTTGATCGCCACGATCTCAAAGAGGAGCCATGGCAACCGGTCACCCAACCTGCGTTTGCCGAGGTGGAGGGACGCGCCCCCGATATTTTTGCCGAGATGCGCAAGGGCGACATCCTCGTCCACCACCCCTATGAATCGTTCAACACCTCCACGGCAGCGTTCCTCTCCCAGGCTGCCGCTGACCCGAATGTGCTTGCGATCAAACAGACGCTGTACCGCACCTCCATGGCTGATGATCTCGCCATCGGAGGTGAACGGGCGGTGGTGCGGACCCTCATGACCGCGGCGGAGGCCGGCAAGCAGGTGGTGGTGCTGGTTGAACTCAAAGCGAGGTTCGATGAGGCCGCGAACATCAACTGGGCGAAGATGCTTGAGACCGCCGGGGTCCATGTGGTCTACGGAGTCCATGGCTTGAAGACCCATTCCAAGGCGCTCCTTGTCGTTCGCAAGGAGGACGGCGGCATCCGGCGGTACTCCCACATCGGGACCGGCAACTACAACCCCAAGACCGCGAGGCTGTACGAGGATCTTGCGTTGTTCACCGCCGACCCCGCCGTGGGTTCGGACCTCTCGGAGCTGTTCAATCTGCTCACGGGGTACGCACAACCCGTCAGCTACAGCAAACTCCTCGTGGCTCCCCATACGCTGCGGTCGGGCATCATCAAACGCATCAGGCACCAGGCCGCGCTCGGCGAGGCAGGTCGTATTGCGTGGAAGATCAACCATCTCGTTGACAGCGAGATCATCGATGAGCTCTACGCAGCTTCCCAGAAGGGGTGCAGGATCGATCTCATCATCCGAGGCAACTGCTCGGTCATGCCGGGCATCCCGGGGCTGTCCGAGACGATCACGGTTCGCTCCCTGGTCGGACGGTTCCTTGAGCACAGCAGGATCTATCGGTTTGGTGACCCCGAGCGGGGAACCGCCGAGTACCACATCGGATCGGCAGACATGATGACCCGGAACCTTGATGGCCGCGTCGAGGTCCTCGTCAACGTCTCTGACCCGAACCTCGTGGCCCGCCTCGGCGCCATCATCGACGTCGCCATGGAGGACGACCTCCTTGCATGGGAGCTCCATGGCTCCGAATGGACCAAGGTCCCCACCCGCATCGGGGTTGACGCCCACGCGACCCTTCGAGAAATGACCGTCGCAATGTCGCGACTCGATGGAACACCCCCGCCGACCCTGTGACTGATCGTCCGATCTCTTCACGCGACGCCATCTGGGCTGCTGGCTGCGTCGTTGCCCGCACCGGCGATGATGGACAACCCGAGTATCTCCTTGTCCACCGGCCCCAGTACAACGACTGGTCCCTCCCCAAGGGCAAACTCAACCGGCGTGAGACGTTTCTCGACGCCGCTCTTCGTGAAGTCGAGGAGGAGACGGGGATCTCGGTCGACAATCCACGACTGATCGGAACCGTTGGCTATCTGACCAAGGCGGACAACCGCAAGACGGTGAGATGGTGGCTCGTGGACCCAATCCAAGGCACCTTCCAACCCAATGGTGAGGTCGACAAGATCAAGTGGCGGTCCTTCGAGAAGGCACGGAAGAAACTCGACTACGCAAACGACAGGACGGTTCTTGATCGGGCCAACGACATGCACCTTGGGCGCTCAGTCGGCACGATCCACCTCATCCGCCATGCATCGGCAGGACTCCGTGACGATCTCGACCCCGATGACACGCTCCGACCACTCGATGCCACGGGTCGTCGCCAGAGCAAGGCGATCCGGAACGGTCTGATCAACCATCCGATCACTCGTATCGGATCATCCAACTTCACCCGCTGTCGTGAGACGGTCAAGCCGCTCGCCAAGTTTCTCAGCCTCCCGATCGAGCCGGAGGCCGCACTGATGGAGGGTTCACAGCTCGAACGCACCATGGGTCTCATCCGTGAACTCCATCAGGAGGCGGCAGCGCTGTGCACCCACGGGGATGTCATCGCCGACCTCATCGGGCATCTCTTCGCCGAGGGTGTCCCCATGAACGGTCCCATGGAGTGGGGAAAGGGCAGTATCTGGGTTCTCCGTACCGTTGCAGGACGGGTGGTGTCCGGGGAGTACATCCCGCCACCAGACACCGGGGACCGAACCTAGGCGCGTTGGTCGAGCCAGCCGATCAGATCACCAACGCCGCCAAGGACCGCTGACGGTCGCTCGTCAATGGGCAGGTTCTCAACGTCTTCGGTCCCATCGGTGCCGGTGAGTACCAGAACGGTCTGCATCCCGGCGTTGCGACCCATCGCGATGTCCGTCGCGAGCTGATCCCCAACAACCACACCGTTCTCCGGGGCAACACCAATGAGACGCATCGCCATCCGACCCGACCACGCTGATGGCTTCCCGGTCACGACCGGCTCGCGACCGGTCGCGTAGGCGACCGCCTTGACCATGGCACCGGTTCCCGGGATGAACCCACCGTCGACCGGCAGTCGCGGGTCATAGTTGGTCGCAAAGAACTCGGCTCCGTTCCAGATCGCTCGGCACACCGCTTCGAGGCGTCGTGCGTCAAACTGCGAATCCCTCCCCATCATGACCACATCGACTGGCTCGTCGGAGTCGTACCCAACCAGGGTGAGATTCCTCGTCTCCAACGCCTCGGTGAGGCCTGCGTCACCCACACCAAGGATGCGGCTCGTTGGGTGGAGCTCCACCATCACCTCGGCTGCCACAACCGCCGAGGTCACGATTTCGTCGGCTCGCGCGTCGATTCCCATGTCGCCAAGGCGCTCGATCCAGGTCCCGATCGTCTTGGCGTTGTCATTGGTGAAGAACGCGAACCGTACGTTGCGACGATGCAGCTCAGCGAGGGTGTCGAGGACGCCAGGGAGAACCTGGCGCCCTCTCGCCAACGTGCCATCGATGTCAAAGATGATGCCTTCGACCAGCCGGCTCACACCAGCTGCGTCGCTTGTTTGGGACGACTGGCTCATCCGAAGTACTCGCTCCAGTGCTCCTTGACATGGGCCGCCATGTCATCGTCGAGGAAGATCCTCGCCGGGCGGTCCGCCTCCCCCCATTCATAGGGGGTTGTGCAGTCGATGATGACCCGTGATGTCATGAACCGGTCCGACCGTGGGAGGGACGGATCGAGTGGCGTTGAGCGACCCCTCCGCAGGATCTGGGTACCGAACTCGGGTTGATACTTGAAGCTCAGCGCGTACATGACCTGGTCCTTGATCTCGATGTCGATGTCGTCGTCCACGAGGATCACGGTCTTGAGGCCGTAGTTCCCGGTCGTGGAGGCGAACGCTGCCAAGCCGACCTGGGTCGAGTGGCCGTGGTACATCGGCTTCATCGAGATGATTGCAAGCATCCGACCAGCGGATGCGGGTGGCCCGTACACGCCGGTGATCCCGGGGATCTGCATGCGGCGCAGGTCGTTCCACAGCGATGCCGTCCGGTTGACGCTCATCACCATGTGGGTATCGGTCGTCGGTCGCCCAACCGTGGTGGACCAAAGGATCGGGTCGTTTCGGTGGGTGATGGCTTTCACACGGATGAAGTACTGCTCCTCGTCACCCTTGCCCGAGTAGTGACCCGTGTACTCACCGAACGGACCCTCGGACCGTGTCTCCCCCGGAACGATCTCCCCTTCGACGACCCACTCGGCGCTTGCCGGTACCAGAAGATCGGAGGTCTCGGCCTTGACGACCTCGACGGGTGCTCCCCTGAGGGCGCCCGCAACCTCGTACTCACTCTCCTCGAGGCCGAACAGGGTGCTCCCGCACAGGAAGAGCGTTGGGTCTGCCCCCGACACGTACGCCACCGGCATCGGAATCCCCGCTGCCTGGTAATCCCGGAAATCGATCTCCCCGTCTTTGGCCTTGATCATGTAGATGCACAGTTCCTGGCTCTCGCCGACCATGGCGCGGTACGTACCGAGATTCAACCGTCCGGTCTTGAGGTTTCGGGTGATGAGGTACCCGGCCGTCCCGAAGTACCGTCCGCCGTCCCCTGGATAGAACCACGGTGACGGAATCTTGAGGATGTCGGCATCGTCACCGAGGAGGATGTTCTCTTTCGTCGGGCCTGTCTCAAGAACCTTTGGTGGCACGAGTTTCCCGTGGATGCGATCGACCCACTCATGGGAGATGTTCATCAAGCTGGTGTTCTGGGGCATGTCAAGGGCGATCGCCAGGCGCTCACGAGCCGTCATCGCCGAGGTGAAGACGCGCTTGCCCGGGTAGTCCTTGATGTTGTTGAACAGCAACGCTGACCCACCACCCTGGCGTTCCTCGTTCAACTTGGCAACGTGGCTCAGTTCCAGGTTCCAGTCGACCTCACGATCAACCTCGTGGAGTTGTCCCTCTTCGTCAAGTCGCTGGATGTAGGATCGCAAATCGTCAAATGGCATGGTTGGTCTCCTCCTCGTGTTGATCAAACGCGACCGGCGCCGCTGATTGGTTGGTCAGGGTTCTGGGTCCCCCATCTCTTGCTGGTCTGGCTCAAACTCCGCCGGTTTGAGCAGTTCTGAGATCGCCCGTCCCGCGGCGACGGTCACCTTGATGGCGTGCTCTCCTGGCTGGTCCCCGCTGCGCGAGGTGAACCCGACGACGGTGAGCGCCGCAACCACACCATCAAAGTCCATGAGCGGCACGGAAACGGCACGCACCCCGAGGATGTACTCCTCCGTGTCATCCACGGCGTACCCCCGCTCGCGCACCAGGGCGAGGCGTTCCTTGTACTCCTTGGGATCCGTGATGGACGTGGGGGTGAACGCACGAAGGCCGTAGGTCGCGATGAGCTCATCGACCTCCTCCTCGGGGAGCCACGCCAGAAACACTCTCCCGAACGAGCCCGCGGAGAACGGGATCCGCTGCCCGATTGCAGCCGATACGTGGAGCGTGCCAGCGGGATCGGCCTTGTCGATCACCGTGAGCTGATCCTGATGGAACGTTCCGAGGAGCACGGACTTGCGCAACTCCTTGGCCAGTGACTCCATGTACGGACCCGCCACCCGGCGCACATTGGTCTGGTCGTGGGCGAGATACCCAAGCCGGATCAGAGCGGGACCCAGCCGGTACCGGAGCGTACGCTCATCCCGTGTCAGGAACCGATGCTCGGTCAGGGTCTGGAGGATTCCAAACGCCGTGCTCTTGTTCAACGAGAGTAAGGTCACGAGCTCCGTGAGGCTGTACTCGTCCTCCAGCTCAAAGGAGCGGAGAATCTGGATACCAGGCTGAATGGAAGCAACCACGGTCACCACCCTCGGGTTCGAGGGTGGCCCGTGATGTACATCCAGCCGCCCGATTGAGAAGTTCGCGTCATAGAACCTTGTTCTTGTCAGCGAACCGTAACACGGTTGTCGGTGTTGCGTCAAACGGTGCCGTTCCGGGGATCAGCCAAGAATCTTGACCGTTCCTTCGGTACCGTTGATGAGCAGCCGCTGCCCGGTCTTGATCTTCTGGGTGGCAAACCCGGTTCCCACCACGGCGGGAACACCGTACTCACGACAGACGATCGAGGCGTGGGACATCATCCCGCCGATATCGGTCACGGCTCCACCGATCTTGGAGAACACGGGTCCCCAGCTCGGGTTCGTGATCGGACAGACGAGGATCTCCCCCTCCTCGATGTCAGAGAGTCCATCGGGGGTGAGGATGACGCGTGCGACGCCTTCGACCGTGCCTGGGGAGCCTGCAAACCCGGAGAGGTCGTAGTCAGCGTCTTCGGCGGCACCGATGCCGAGCCATTTCTTGACCGAATCACTCGTGATACCCCACAACATGATCGTGAACGGCTCGGTGACGATCTCAGGCGGCTCACCAAGTGCAGGAACCGGTTGCCACTCCGCGAGTTTCTCGAACATCTTCGTGCGCCTGGCAACCTCCCGCTGCCAGTACACCGGACCCCGCGCAGGGGTTCCCACACTCCACGATCCGATGAGGTCGTACAACGCCGCCT
>CAZULI010000034.1:0-11040 GCA_964621095.1 uncultured Acidimicrobiaceae bacterium
ATAACGGCCCAACGTCTGCCCTTCTTGTCAGTTCGTGCGTGGTGACATTAGCGAGCGATTTTCACCTATGCGACCATCCTGATCCAGTCCTCCCGGACAACGAAAAGGGGCGGCCCGAAGGCCGCCCCTCTCCACTTCGTTCTCAGAACGTGTCAGCCAGCGTTCAGTTCGTCATACCCAACGAACCTCTTGTAGAAGCCGTTGTTCTGGAAACCGAGCTCTGCCCGTGCACCGAAGCTCCACGCATCCACGTACGACGCTGCCGTCACCGGCTCGCCGTTGTGGAACGTCCAACCCGGACGCAACTTGATCGTCCAGGTCTTTCCGCCATCCTCAGATGTGATCGATTCGGCGTTCGCCATGTACTGCTCGCCGGTCTTCCCATCGAACTGGACCAACCCGGTGAAGAGGTTGCCCATGAGGACGGCCGAGCCTTCCGACTCGTTCGTGTCCATCGGGAAGAGGGACTGCGGGTTCGTCAGGTCCTGCGTGACCGTACCGTCCTTGGACGTGATCAGGTCGTAGCTGACATCGCCGTACGAATCCATGTACACGTTGTCGACGTCCTCGCTCCACACGAACTGGTTGAGGCCGAAACGGATCGGCATCGTCTGGGCGTCATCACACAGAAGATCCTCAGCAGCCTCGTAGAACGGGGTGGCGTCGGCCAACTCACCCGAAGCAGCGACGGCAGCCTTCCCGAGGGCGAGTTGCTCGTCAAACGCCGGGTTGTTGTACTCCGAAGCGTTCGAACCACCATCCGCAGCCGTCATGTACGACGCGTACATCGGCTCAAGGAAGTTGAGTGCCGAGGGGTAGTCCATGGCCCAACCGAGACGGAAGGGGCCGGTGAACTCGCCAGCATCGGCACGCTCGAGATAGTCAGCCCACTCAGCGGACTGGAAGTTGACCTTGCTGGAATCGAGTCCGAGGGTGTTCGACCACATGTTCACGACGGCCTCGACCCATGTCTCATGGCCACCACCGGCGTTGAACCAGACATCGAATCCGTCAAGCGGACCCGCAGCGTCCCAGAGTTCTTTCGCCTTGACCGGATCGTAGTTCCAGCTTGGGCAGACATCGCTCCGACCACCGAGGTTCGAGGGGACCACGGAGTGGGCGGCCTCACCTGATCCGTTGAAGATCTTTTCGATGATCAACTCACGATCGATCGCCATCGACAGTGCCTGACGATGCTCCTTGGTGAACTGCGGCAGGTACGCCGGGAACGCCATGTAGAGGATGCTCGTGTTCGGAGACTGCGCGAAGCGGCCTGGGAAGTCGGTCGGTGCCGCATCCAGGAAGTCAGGGTCGATCGACGTGAGAACATCGAGGTTCCCTGCCTGTGCTTCGAGATACGCCGTCTTGATGTCCGAGGTGATCACAAAGTTGATGCCGTCGATTGATGGCTTGCGCTCACCTGCGTAGTCGGGGTACCGAACGAGGTCAATCGCCGTGTTCTGGACCCATTCACCACCCTCGGGGAACATGAACGGACCGTTCCCGATGGGGGCCTTGTTGTAGCCGTACGTGTTCTCATACGCCACGGTTGGCAGCGGGAGGAACGCGTTGTAGGCAAGCTGGATCGGGAACTCCGGATCCGCGTCAACAAGTTCAACGGTGAACGTCAGATCATCAACGACCGTGAGCCCGGACAACCGGTTCTCCGACGTCGGAGGCGCGACGGTTGTCGTGGGGCCCTCCGGAGCCGTTGTGGTGGTCGCCGACGAATCATCCGTGGTCGTCGTTGTTGTCGTTTCCTCCGTGCTGCTTGAGCACGCTGCCGCCACGAGGGCGAGCACGACAACAAGGATGAAGAACGTGATGGAACGTCTTGTCCTAAGTTGTTTCAAAGTTATCTCCTTGTCCATTGAAACCCTCGTCGCCGGTCAAAGAGACCAACAATGCCTCCCACAGCGTGGGAGGCAACCTGCTCAGCCGTACCGTCCCGACCCCAACCCGATGGCACCACGGAACAACCGTGACATCAGCAAACCCTGGGGGCGCCAACGAGGAGTTGATCCGGTGTTCGATGGTCGGAGCGTGACGACGTGCCAAGAAGGCATTCAGGTTCCATTTCTCGCACGGAGCATAGGTGTGACACGGCATCCGTATGACACGTCTGCTCACAGGAGAGAAGTATGCCGGAGCCAAGGGCGTACCGCAACTATTTTATACCGGACCCCTGGATCGGACATGAGTCGATCGACCGGGGTGAACAAAGCTGGTAGGTAGGGCGGAAATGGCTAAGCTGGCGCCATGTCGCCTGCGCTGGACGTCCAACATCAGATGCTGTTTGATTTCCCTATAGTGCATCCGGCAATGACCCCTACGTGCCAACCCGTCAGGAGACCACTGTTATGCGTGCCCGTCGCTTCTTGATGCTGATCAGCATCATTGCTCTCGTTCTCGCCGCTTGCGGCGGAGGCGGAGAGGCAACATCCACCACCGATGACGCCACCAGCACCTCGGAGTCAACCGGCACCCCGGCTGGGGCGCTGGTCACGGACATTGAAGGGGCTCCGGCGGCCGTCGTCAGAATTCAGGCACGAGGCACGTTCGTGGATCCCGTTGAAGGCGGCTACGAAGCAGCCGGAAGCGGAAGCGGGTTCATCATCGACCCGTCCGGTATCGCGGTCACGAACAACCACGTCGTCACCGGGGCCGGTCTTCTCCAGGTGTACGTGGGTGACGATCAGACGACACCACACAACGCCCGGGTACTTGCGGTGTCCGAGTGCTCCGACCTCGCCGTCATTGACATTGACGGGGACGGGTTCCCCTACCTTGGATGGCACCAGGGTGAGATCCGACAGGGGTTGGAAGTGTTCGCTGCCGGGTTCCCGCTGGGTGTCCCCGAGTACACGCTCACCAGGGGCATCGTGTCAAAGAACGACACGGTGATCGAATCGACGTGGGCGTCCGTTGACCACGTCATCGAACACGACGCCCGCATCCGGCCAGGCAACTCGGGAGGACCTCTCCTCACCAGTGAAGGCACGGTGGTCGGTGTCAACTACGCGGGTGAGGACACGTACGACTTCAACTTCGCCATCAGCACCCAGGGTGCCGAGAGGCTCGTCGAGACGCTCCGCAACGGCACGGATGTGGACGCCATCGGTATCAACGGCAGTGCGTACTACAACCAGTCAACAGGGGTGTCCGGGGTTTGGGTGTCATCGGTGAAATCCGGTTCCCCTGCTGATCTGGCGAAGATCCTCCCGGGTGACCTCATCACCACCATGGAAGGGGTCTCCCTCTCCAACGACGGATCGATGGCTGAGTACTGTGACGTGATCCGCTCGCACACCGCCGACGACGTCCTCTCGATCGAGGTGATGCGGTCCGACACGAGCGAGTTCCTCAAGGGCCAGATCAATGGAACACCGCTTGAGGTTTCGATCTCCTTCGCCAACGAGCTCTCCGGGACCACCGAGAACTCCGGCTCAGGTGGCAGCGGGGAGTACGCGTCGTACATGTCGGTCATGGATGACACCGGGACGATCGTCGCCAGTGTGCCGTCGGAGTGGTCCGACATCAACGGTGAGCCGTACTACGACGACAATGGCTACTTCTACTACGACGTGACGGCCTCCAGGAACCTGGATGACTTCTGGAACAGTTGGACGACGCCGGGCGTCAGGGTGACCGCATCCTGGGATCTGGCGATGACCGAGACCACCACCAGCATGCTCAATGCGCTCCAGGACAACTACACCGGAGGATGTACGTATTACGGTCGTGAGTCCTACCAGGACCCCGTCTTCACCGGTGAGTACGACATCTACATCAACTGTGGAGGATCGAGCACGGTGGTCGTCCTTGCGGCGTACCCCGACGATGGCAGCTACATCATCATCGTGCAGTTCCTGGCGGTGGCGGATCGTGACTTCACGGCCCTCGACGAAGTGCTGAACACGTTCAACGTCCTGGCTGGCTGATCCCCACCCGGAAGCAACCACCACCAACTCCAAGAAGGGGGCGTACCGACGGTACGCCCCCTTCGGTGTTCCTGGGAGTGACGCGGGTGGTCAGTCAGCGTCGAGGGGGAGGTGATGGTCGTAGTTGACGTGCTCCCGCCGCCAGTACCCATCCACCCCGAACTGGGTCTCACCGAGGGTTGCCTGGAGGGCATCACGGACCCGGCGCATCGCCTCGACCTCGCCAGCCGCCCAGACGAACGTTGATGGATCCGCAAGGTCCAACTCGTCCACTCGGTCGGCGAGAAGGTCAGCTGGGATGGTTGGCGGTCCAGCGTGGACCCAGTGCGACGTGACCGTGCCGGAGCCTGCGAGTTCGATCACGTCCGCCGGTTCATGGACCGCCACCAAGGTGGTGACCCGCGTCCCAGGGGGCACCTCCTCCACCCACCGAGCGATCGCCGGAAGGGAACTGAGGTCCCCGATGAGGACGAGATGGTCCGGTTGAGGGAGGATGTGGGAACCGCGAGGACCAAGAACGCCCACCACGTCGCCCGGCTGGGCCCCCTCGGCCCATCGGGACGCATGACCGTGCCCGTGGGTCACGACGTCAATGTCGAGTCGTCCCTGTGCACGGTCAAACCGTCGCACCGTGTAGTCCCGCATGGGGGTCCTCCGCTCATCGGGGAAGGACGGTCGATCATCGACGATGGTGGGGACGATGGGTACGGCGTCGTCCGGGCCGGGGACGATCAGCTTGACATGGTCCGTGGGTGACTGGCTCTCGAAACCGTTGAGTTCACTTCCCACCAGTCCCACCCGCAGCATGTGCGGGCCGAGCTGTTGGATCTCCTCAACAATCAGCCGCCTCGCAGCCAGCGGGTACCGGATGACTCCACCCTGATTCATTTCACGTTCCTTTCGTCGAGGAGATGGGCAGCACCGGCCAGGAGTCCCTCGGCCCAATGCACCACTTCGTGGCCGCCGCAGAACTCCTGGTGATGGACGGGGATGCCGAGGCGTCCTGCGTCATCGGCGAGCCGGGTGGTGACCTCAGCCATGTCGGGTTCCAACTCCCCTGCTTCAAGCCACAACCGAAGTTCACCCCCCACCGCTGCCAACCGGTCCCCCCAGTTCCATGACTCGTCCTCATGGTCCGGCCACCAGAACGAACCGGAGCTGCTCACGGCAGAACCGAAGGCGTCTGGGTACTCGAGGACGAGATCAACGGCACAGAGTCCACCAAGGCTCTGGCCCACAACGATCCGCCTGAGGGGGTCACGGGTGATGGCGAACTCGGTTGCGAGCGCTGGGAGGAGACCTTGGACGATCGCGTCACGAAACGCGGGGGAACAACCCAGGTCGCGGTCCCGTGTTGGGAAGTCGACGGAGTCGACGAGGACGACGAGGAGCGGGCCCAGGTCGAGTTCCCGGTTGAGACGTTGGAACGCCCCAAAGACCGGCATCTGCGTGGCCCAGAACGCGCCGTCGAACCCGATGACGAGGTCACAGGGCGCTGACCCCACCCCACACGAGTACACCCAGACCCGCCGGTCGACGCCGGCAAGGTTCATGCGACGCATCATGACGCCGTCGGGCTGGGGCAGGCTCCGTTGGGATGGTCCCATCCAATGAGGTGGTGGGGCGTCAGGCATCGCCAGCTCGGAGTAGACGCCACCGAGCATTGTGGCGTGTGTCGGTCCCGGGTTCGCCGGGTCGGGAATCACGCCGGCGTAGTGGTCACGCCACCACGAGAGATCATCCGGCGGACCGGGCTCGGGGTCCCCCCATCCGGGGATGAACCCGTACGAACCACGCCACCGGGACGGCATCTCGACGGTGGTGTGCCAGGTGTCACCGTCCCGGGCCATGGTCTGCAACGTCCGGCGCGGGGTCACACCGTTGACGGCGAGACACACCCAGTCGGGGTCCTGATGGTCCGGGTCGTCCCAGGAGAAGGTGTGAACCACTCCCCCAGCGGTCACAACGTCGGCAGGTTGCATCAGCCCGACATCTTTCCTGGCAGGGGCACCACCATGGGCGTCCCTGTGACCGGGTCGGGAACGACGAGACATTCGATGCGGAACGCCTCAGCAACGAGTGAGGGGGTGAGGACGTCGTCGGGTGCGCCGGTGGCGAGGATCGACCCCTCCCGCATCACGATGAGGTGCGACGCGTACCGGCACGCCTGATTGAGATCGTGCAACACCGCCACCAACGTCTTGCCCTCCTCGCTCCGGAGATGTTGGCAGAGTTCGAGCACCTCGATCTGGTGGGCGACATCGAGAAACGTGGTTGGTTCATCAAGCAGGAGAAGTTCCGTGTCCTGGGCAAGGACCATCGCCAGCCAGGCCCGCTGACGCTGCCCACCGGAGAGTTCGTTGACCGTGCGATCAGCGAGGTCGGACGTGCCGGTGATGTCCATGGCCCGTCTGACCGCCACTTCATCCGCCTGGGACCACTGTTGGAAAAGCCGCTGGTGTGGGTACCGACCCCGCGAGACGAGATCGGTCACGGTGACGCCGTCAGGCGTCGACGGGGTCTGGGGCAACAGGGCGAGGAGCTTGGCAACCTGACGGGTCGGGTACCGATGGATGTCCTGCTGATCCAGGTAGACGGTGCCAGCGGTGGGGGTGATCAGCCTGGTGAGTGCACGCAGAAGGGTTGATTTGCCACAGGCGTTTGGCCCGACGATCACCGTGAACGAGTTGGTGGGGATGACCACGTCAAGATCACGGATGACCGTCCGCTCCCCGTATCCGACCGTGAGGCCTTTGGCGTGAAGGCGTGGCTCGGTCATCAGACGTCCTCCACACGAGTGAGCAGAACGAGGAGGTACACCCCGCCGATCACACCGGTCATCAGGCCGACGGGGAACGCAACGTTGAACGGGAGGCTTTGCGCGGCCAGATCAGCCACCACCAACAGCGTGGCGCCCATGAGCGCTGACAGCAGTGCATGGATCCCGCTGGTCCTGACCACGCGTTTGACGAGTTGGGGGGCGGCAAGGGCGACGAACGCGATCGGTCCTGCAACCGCGACCGCAACCGAGGACAGTCCGACGCCACCAAAGAGGAGGGCCCGGCGCACGGGTTCGACGGAGATACCGAGCTGCTGGGCGACCTCATCCCCCATTTCAATCACGTTTGCTGGGCGGACGAGGAGAACCATGATCGGAGCAAGCACCAAGAACCCGCCGATGGCCATCCACGCTTGCTGCCACGTGGTGCCGTTGAGGGATCCGACGAGCCAGAGCTGGGCCGTCATGGCAACGTCGATGTCGGAGCGGGCGAGAAACAACGTGTTCAGCGAACCGAGGATGGAGCCGACCCCGATACCGACGAGGACAAGGCGGAACCCACCGCTGACACCGCCCCTTCGGGAGAGGAGATAGACGACCACCGCGGTGGCAAGACCCGACGTGAACGCCGCGACGATCACCGAGAGTCCAGATCCGTGCCGGACCACGATCTCGATGATGGCACCGGTGGCTGCGCCGGTGGTGAACCCGATCACGTCGGGGGAACCCAGGACGTTGCGCGACAGTGACTGGAAGAGGGCACCTGAGATACCGAGACAGGCACCGACGAACACGCCACCAACGAGTCGCGGCAGGCGAATCCCGGTCACCACCATGCGGTTCCGGTCGCTCCCTGAACCCGTGAGAGCGTCAAAGACCTCCCCAACCGTGAGGTGGATGGTGCCGACGGTGAGCATCCACGCCCCGACGATGAGCAGGATGCCAAAGAGCACCGACCCCACCACGATGGAACGGGGGTAGGTGACGATGTTGTGTCGTCGACCAAGTGGGAGGACCCGACCTTGCAGGTGCATCCCCGGTGAGAAGCCATCGGCACGGTTCATAGACCCACCATTCGGCGACGCCGGACCAACGCAACAAAGAACGGCCCTCCGATCAACGCCGTCATCACCCCGGTGCCGACCTCCCCGGGATACACGACCACGCGTCCGAGGATGTCCGCTGCCAGAACGACGACCGTGGCAACCAGCATGGTCATGGGGAGCAACCGGTGATGGGCGTTCCCGACCATGGACCGGGCGATGTGTGGTGCGGTGAGGCCCACGAACGCAATCGGGCCGGCCGCAGCGGTGGCCGATCCTGCGAGGATCACGACCACGGCGGCAGCGACCGAGAGGAGGCGGCGGGGTGACACGCCGAGGGCGCGTCCGGTGTCCTGACCGAGAGCCATGGCATCGAGCGAGCGGCACATTGCCAATGCAGTCAGGACACCGACCGCAACGAATATGAGAATTGGTCCGAGGATCTCATACCCGCGCCCTTGGAGGGTTCCGACCCTCCAGTTGCGGAAGGAGTAGAACGTGTGGGGGAAGTTGATGAGGATCAGCTGGGTGGCCGACGAAAGCACGACCGTGAGGGCGGCACCGGCGAGGACCAGTCGGACCGGACTTGAGCCCTCCCGTCGGGAGCGGCCGAGCAGGTGGACCAGCGTCCCTGCAAGAGCGGCTCCGGCGAACGCAAACCACACATACCCGAGGATTCCGGTGACGCCGAGAAAGCCGACACCCACAGCCACGGCAAGCGCTGCCCCGGCGTTGACCCCAAGGATCCCCGGTTCGGCGAGTGGGTTTCTCGTGATCGACTGCATGACGACTCCTGCCACCCCCAGTGCCGGCCCAACCATCAAGCCGAGCAGCGTTCTCGGTATGCGGAGACTGCTGATGACAAGATGCTCGTCGTTCGACGGGTCATAGTGCCACAACGCGTCCCACACCGTCCCCACCGGGATCCGACGGGATCCGACGGCAAGGCTCAGGATGCAGAGAACCCCGATCACCACAAGGAGGGCGATCGTGATCATCAGCGTGCCGGAGCGCTGCCGGCCCGCGGCGGATGCACGCCTCCGCGGGCCGACAGCGAGATCGGTGTCCACCTATCCGAACACCGCTCGGATGGTGTCAACCACGGTCCGGGCGCTGTAGTAGTCGATCCGGAAGGAGGTGGGCCCCAGCGGATACACAGCCTCGTTCTTGACCGCGTCAAGGTTCGCAAGGACCGGGGTTGCCAGGAAGTCGGCAGCCGTCTCATCGGTCCCGTTGATCAGGAACACGGTCGCGCCTTTGATCGCCAGCCCAAGGTTCTCAAGGGAGACGAAGGCAAAGTCCTGGCGCACCGTTTCACTGGTGTCCAACTCGTCGGGGGCGCCGATCACCTCGAACCCGAGGGCTTCGAAGATGGATGCCTGGGCGTTGCCCACCTTTGCGACGGCGCTGTCGTTCTGGGCTCCGTTGAACACGACACCGGACGCCGTGTTTGGTTCCGGCAGGGTGATGGCCCCTGCGGCCTCGGAAACATAGGCGTCGAAGTCGTCGATCGTCGCCTGGGCCTCTTCTTCAAGGCCGAGCGCCTCGGAGATCTCGAGGGCGAGGCTCTGCCATGACTGGTTGCCGTAGTTGTAGACGAGCGTCGGAGCAACCGCAGAGAGAGCGTCGTACTGCTCAAGGGCGCTGTCAGCCCCACTGGTCGAAACGATGATGACATCGGGTTCGGCAGCGATGACGGCTTCGAGATCGAACTCAAGGTTCGGGTACAGCACCTCGACACCGCGTTCGGTGGCGACGTCTGCCCATTGGGCGAAGAACCCGTTGTCATCGGTCAGCGGTCCAGGGGTGGTGGCAGCCGATGCAACAACCGGTGCGCCCATGGCAAGCAGCGTTCCCGTGATCGTGATCGACGTCGAGACGATCCGTACTGGCTTCTCGTCAATCACCGTCTCGCCGTTGGCGTGGGTGATGGTGCGAGGGAACCCTGTGTCCTCGACCGCTTCGGTGGTCGTGGTGGTACTCGCCTCTGTGGTGGTGGTGCTTTCAGGAGAGCTCGTCGTGGTTGTCTCACCCCCGCTCCCACCACAGGCGGTGAGGAGAAGGGTGAGTGCTGCCACGGTCGCTAGAATCCTGCGAACCGTTCCGGGGAATGTCATTTGATGCTCCTATTCCGCGTAGCACTCACTTAGCACTACGCCGATAGGGCAAAATAATAGGTGTTGTTGAAATAGTGCAAATTCTGTGCTGACCCGAACGCCGGCTGTCGACTGGGTGTCGGAATCCAGGGTCCGTAGGGTCACGATCCGTGAACGATCCCCGACCCACTCCATCAGTTCGAGATGCCCTGAAGGCGGAGCCGCAGCCACCCGTTGGTGTGGTCCTCATCCAGTTGGGCACCCCCGATTCGACAAGCGTGTCAGACGTCAGGAGCTATTTGCGTGAGTTTCTCTCTGACCCGCGGGTGATGGACATGCCGAGCGTGGTCCGGTTCCTGCTGCTCAATCTCGTGATTCTCCCCTTCCGACCCCAGAGATCGGCCAAGCAGTACCGAGAGATCTGGACGGAACCCACCTCACCGTTGCTGCGCCACACCGTCGACCTCGCCGAGGCGGTCCAGGAACATCTTGGTTCGGAGTATCTGGTGACGGTGGGAATGCGGTACAAGAACCCACCGCTTGCTGCGGCGCTCGATCAACTGGCGGCCGCTGGTTGCACACGCGTCGTGGCGGTGCCGCTCTTCCCGCAGTACGCCTCAGCCTCCTACGGATCAGCAGCGGCGAAGGTTCTCGAGCTGGCTGCCAGACGCTGGAACGTACCCGCCGTGAGCACCGTGCCCCCGTTCTTCGGCGAGCCGGGGTTCCTGGAGGCGACGGCCGCGGTCGCGCGACCGCTCCTTGACGACTTCGCTCCCGAACACATCCTGTTCTCGTACCACGGAGTTCCCGAGAGTCACCTCCGCAGGAACGAGTCGGCTGGTGCTCGTGGGATCGAGGCTTCTCGCAGCATCACCGAGGACGGCCACGACCGATTCTGTTACCGGGCCCAGTGCTACGCCACACGCGCGCTCCTGGTCCAGCTCCCCCTCCGCCTCGGTCACGCTCTGGGCCAACTCTTCCCAGCGCGCCTGGCAGCGCTGGATGGTGAGCTGGGCGCTCGCTTGTTGTGTTTGCAGCGCACCGACCTGGCTGCCCAGGTGAGCGGCCGCGCGCAGTTGCTCACCGTGGCGTTGGCGTTGCTCTTCGCCACGCTTGCGCAAGCGATCCAACCGCGAGGTCAATTCCGTCAGCGCCGCTTCCAGCGCTGAAAGCGCCGCGAC
>CAZULI010000035.1:0-10940 GCA_964621095.1 uncultured Acidimicrobiaceae bacterium
CCGTACTCTTGTTGGAGCGGTACGGCGAGGTTTGAGGCCAGCCCGTAGAGGAAGACCGCCAACACGACCAGACTGACACCAAGCATCGTGGAGGACGAGTCGGCAAGCTCGGGAATCGAGATTGCGATCACCCCAAGAAACCCGATGCCGATGCCGATCATCTGTCGCGGTCCAGGGAACATGCGAAGTAGGGCGGTTGCCCAAATGGCGGTGAAGATTGGCACCGCAGCATTCAGCATGCCAGCAACTGAGGAAGCGATCCACTGCTGAGCAACCGGGAACAGGATCATCGGGATCCCGATCCACACGATCCCCAACAGGACGATACGAGGCAGATGGCCGCGACCAACCGGTCGGCGGGATTGGGGGAACAACGCCAAGGTGGTCACGCCGAATAGCACACGCACGAGGGAGACGACACCCGGCCGAAACGCGTCAAGAGCAATGTCAATGAAAAAGAAGGATGAACCCCAGATCAACGCGACGCCGGTGAGCATGCCCCACTCGGACGGCTGGAAGGCGTCACGGTTCGTTCCGGTTGCCGTTGCTGGCATTGGGGAAGCAGTTTGGGGAGCGCTGGGCATCGAAACAGCTTATGCCTCCTTCTGACCCCAGTTGTTGACGCCTCTCAACCACCGATGGCAGTCTCATTCAGACGCGGGTCCATCGGTATCCTGCCGCCATGCCAAGGGTTGCGATGCTTGTGGTTGGTGTGGTGCTTGTCGCTGCAGCTTGTGCGTCGGGGAGTGCTGAGACGGTACCGAGCACAAGGATCCCCCTGCCACCGGTTCCGAGTTCGACCACCACAACGTCGGGACCGCCTGACGGGTTCGGAGGGGAGATCCGCATCGGGATTCCAGGGGAGCTCACCTCGCTGAACCCGTTCTCTGATGACTTCTTCGGTGACGGAGCCGTTGCGGGAAAGGCTGTCTGGGCCACGGTGTACGACATTGATCCGGTGACGTGGGAGAAAATCCCCGACCTTGTCACCTCGCTGCCGACCCAGTCGAGCGGTGCCATGATCGACAACGGTGATGGGACGGTCACCGTCCAGTATCAGATCGTCCCGAGGGCGACGTGGAGCGATGGTGTTCCCATCACGGGCGCCGACCTGGCGTTCACGGCCGAGGCGATGCGGGACCTCGCGTTGCGCGGCAACCCACGGGTTGATCCAATCATGGCAACGGTGGTCGACACCGACTCAGTTGGCCAGGTTGCCTGGGTGACGTTCGCACACCCCACCCTTGCGATCGAGGAGGCTTTGTGGATCGTTCTTCCGGCCCACGCGCTTGCCGATGTCGATCTTGGCGACTCCAACGGGGTGTCGTGGCCCTCCGGTGGCCCCTTCATGGTGAGGGACGGTGATCCCACCTCGATGACCAGGAACCCGAACTACTGGAAGACGGACGATGCCGGGCGTCAGCTGCCGTTTGCCGATTCGCTCACGTTTGTCTCGGTTGGCACCGACGACGGAACACAGTTTGAAGCCGGAGATGTCGACATCGTCGAGGTGATGGACGACGCCGCGGCCCAAGCTGCGTCGGCACTTCCCGGGACAGCCGTGGAATCGGTGTCGACCCCGTTCGTCGAACAGCTCACGTTCAACCTGCTCACCTCTCAGGTCGGCTCCGTCAACCGCTCCGCTGCGTTCCGGGAGGCGGTTGCACACGCCATCGATCGCTCGGCGTTGCTTGAGTCGGCTCAACTCCTCTGGGATCCGGCAACACCGGGCGTTCTGATCCCCAAAGGGTCCTCCGCTTGGGCCGAGTACACCCACAACACATCCGCGGCACGATCGCTGATCTCGTCGTTGCAACTCACAAGCGCACCCAGGAGCGTGCTTGCAACCACCGCCACCGATCAGGCACGCCTCGGGATCGCCAACGGGATCGAGGCAGCCCTGGTGTCCGTTGGTGTCAGTACCGGAACCGAGTTTCTTGATCCGGTGCAGTTCTACGGGGACACCTTGGTGAATGGCGTCTTTGACGTCGGCATGTGGGCCTGGGAGAACGACGGTGGGTACGCACAGACCCTCGCAATGCTCGAACGGTTCGACCCCGCGAACGCACCGACCTCGTTCTCTGGCTGGGGCATCGGGTCGAATGCGAGCACGGCGGCCCAACGGTTCTCCGAGCTGGTCGTTGCGGCACACAGCACCATGGATCCTCAGACGTTCGCCACCGCTGTCAGGGAGGCAGAGTCGATCCTTGCATCCGAACTCCCCCTGATTCCGCTGTTCCACCGCGCGTCGCATCTCGCGGTCCGAACCGATCGGATCACCGGCGTGATCCACAACGCCACGTCATCTGGCTTCACGTGGAATGTTGAGTCCTGGCAGGTCGTGGGCCAGTAGCCCGCTCCCGTTCTCGTCAACCACCCCGTCGTGATCATCACGACCCGAAGTTCCTTCTCCTTCTATCTCAAATGGTAGACTTATTGAGCCGACTCATATAAGATTATGTGTATTGACACAATCACAGAAGTGTGATGTCACTGACATACTTCTGGTGATGAAGAGAGAGGAGAGCAGTGATGGCACGATTTGTTGATCCGTTTGAGGAGATGGATCGGGTGTTCGGCACGTTCGGAGCCCGGCCACGGGGAGGCGTCATGCCCCTCGATGCCTACGAGAAGGATGGCGAGTACGTTCTGCGGTTTGATCTCCCTGGGGTCGGCCGGGACAAGATCGATGTGACGGTCGAGAACAAGGTCCTCACCGTCCAGGTTGAGCGCATGATGGAGGACACCGTCGGTGCCACCTGGATCGTCAGGGAGCGCCCGACCGGTATCCACCGCCGGCAGGTCCGGCTCGGAGACAGTCTCGATGCGTCCGGCATCCGAGCTGACTATGGGGATGGCACGCTCACGATCACCCTCCCCGTCAAGCAGGAGGCGATGCCTCAGAAGATCGAGATCGAGGACCGGTCCGAGAAGGTACTTGAAGTCGCCGTCTCGTGACAGCAGGGTTGGCAGGGGTGGTGGTCATCACCACCCCTGCTGCGCGTTCAGGGCCCTGCGCCCAATCCCAGCGCTCTGATAACCTGCCATGACACGGGAGAGATGGCCGAGTGGTCGAAGGCGCTCGCCTGCTAAGCGAGTAGGGGGTGCAAACCTCCTCGAGGGTTCAAATCCCTCTCTCTCCGCTCAGAATCCTCCGTCGCCATCGGGGGGTTCTCTGCGTTTGGGCGCGTCAACGAGGCGTCCGCATGGATGGCCCGGCCGGTCTGGCTCGGGGTGTGGTTGAGGTTCCGGCCGCCACATCCGACCGTCGAGACACGTCGACACATGACCTGACGACCCGTCATTGTGCATTCCGACACGTCGTGGGCGGGAGACCCGGTGGGGGAAGTGACGGGGAGCGGTAAGGTGACTCTCAGGATGATCTCAGACACGACCCGTACGTTCCGGTGCATGATGAGAACAACACCACTCAACTCGATGGCTCTGGCGTTGAGCCTGGCGCTGGTGGCCTGCGCTGGATCCGGGACCGCTACTGAGACATCGAACACGACCACGAAGCCGTCGGTCACCGAGACCACCGCACCCGTCGAACGGGTTGATCCGGCTGACCTCGAATGGAGCGACGCAGACGTGACGCGGATCACGTTTGCGACGTCGACGATCTCAGCGACTTCGTCCGACGTTGACGTGACCGGGACCACAGCGACCATCACCTCGGCCGGCAAGTACCGGTTGTCAGGGGATCTCGCCGACGGTCAGGTGGTCGTCAACGCTCCAGGTGGCGAGGTACGGATCCTCCTTGATGGGGTCTCGATCCACAACGACTCCGGCCCAGCACTCGTGGTGCTCGAAGCAGAACGGACGCTGATCACGCTCGGCGATGCCAGTGAGAACACCCTGACCTCCGGTTCCACGTACTCGGCCAACAACGTCGATTTGAACGCCACCCTGTACAGCAAACGGGATCTGGTCATCGGAGGCAACGGTGCCCTGCGTGTCGTGGCTGAGTTCGATGATGGGATCACGAGTACGAAGGACCTCACGATCGTCTCGGGAACGTACGTGGTGGACGCAGCCGACGATGGGATCAGGGGGAAGAACCACCTGGTGATCGAGGACGGCACTTTCACGGTCACCGCTGGCGGGGACGGGTTCAAGGCCGACAACTCGGAGGATCCCGACCTCGGACATCTGACGATTCTCGATGGTGGGTTCAACGTCGAGGCCGCCGGTGAGGGTCTCACCGCCGCGAACAGTCTCACCATTCAGTCGGGGGAGTTTGAGATCGTGACCACCGGTGCAGGGACCGTCACCTCGGCCAAGGGCTTCAAGGCTGGCACCGACCTGACGGTGGTGGGTGGCGTTGTCGTGATCGAAGCCGTTGATGACGCCGTTCACTCCAATGGCAACGTCACCATCAAGGGGGGAAGCCTCACCCTGAGCACCGATGATGACGGAGTCCATGCCGATGGAGAGCTGACCATCGAAGATGGGGTGGTCGACGTGGTCCGATCCTACGAAGGGCTGGAGGGGTCAGTCATCACCATCAACGGTGGGGAGATCTCGATCGTGTCAAGTGACGACGGGATCAACGTCGCGGGTGGGGTTGACGGATCGGGAGAGTCGAACCCGGGTGGATCGTTCGGTCCGCCGGGGCGACCCGGGCCTCAAGGTCAACCCGGTCGGTCCGGTCCACCCGGTGGTGGCGGCGAGGCTGCGGATGAGAACTTGTGGCTCTACGTGAGGGGTGGAACGGTCATCGTCGACGCCGACGGTGATGGGATCGACGTCAACGGATACTGGGAGATGTCTGGTGGTCTGGTTGTGATCCACGGCCCGACCGCCCGCATGAACGGCGCCATCGATTACAACGGCACCTTTGAGATCTCCGGTGGCACCCTCCTTGCGGTGGGGAGTTCCGGGATGGCTCAAGCACCAAGCCCGAGCTCCTCCCAACCGTTCCTGTCGGTGCAGTTCGGATCGGCCACAACCGATACCATCGAGATCCAGGACTCCAAGGGAGCGGTTCTGGTGACGTTCGCACCAAGGAAGTCGTACGAGTCGGTGGTGTTCTCCTCCCCTGATCTGGTGAGCGGTGCCACCTATGAGTTCTTCCAAGGTGCGGTGGGGTCGGGTACCAGCATCGGTGGGATGTACCCGTCCAGTTCGTCAGCCGGCAGCCATGTCGGCTCTGGTCAAGCACGAGGTGGCTGATGTCTTCACTGGTCCTCTACCTACTCGACCTGGTGGCGATCACGTTCATGGTGTTCGCCCTCTACTTCCGGCGGCACCGCCGCAGGGACATGGTGGTTGCGTACCTGGTTGCCAACCTCGGCGTCCTCGCGGTTGCCAACGCCCTCGCCTCATCGACGGTCGCTGCGGGACTTGGCCTTGGTCTCTTCGGAATCCTCTCGATCATCCGGTTGCGCTCAGCGGAGCTTGATCAGGCTGAGATCGCGTACTACTTCGCCGCTCTTGCCCTTGGTCTGCTGGCTGGGATCTCGGTCACGCCTGACTGGTTGTCCCCGGTTCTCATGGTCTCCATCGTGGCTGCGGTGTATGTCGGGGATCACCCCCACCTGTTCTCCGGCTATCGGATCCAGCGGGTGGAACTCGACGCCGTCTACACCGATGAGGAGAGATTGATCGAGGTTCTCGAGGAGATGTTCGGTGCCACGGTGCATCGGCTCAAGGTCCGCAAGGTAGACATGGTCCGTGACATCACCACGGTGGAGGTTCGTTACCAGTTGCCCTCGACAGCGAGCCGGTCATCGGAGTCGGCCCGAGCCGAGAAGACGAACCCTTGATCTCCGGGACAGCCGCTGATTCCTCGTCGCGGTCGGTGCTCTTTGAGTCGTTGCCATCGATCAGTCTGGCCGGGTTGGATGAGATCGCCGCCCTCGCCGAACGCAAGGATCGGAAGTATATGCTCGCGCCCGAGACGCTTGAGACGGTGATCAGTCAACTCGACCACGGTTTCGCCGTCCTTGCCGATGGTGGTCGTCGATCATTCGGGTACGAGTCGGTCTACTTTGACACGCCAGGTCTTGATGACTACCTCAGGTCAGCACGGAGTCGACCCCGACGGCACAAGATTCGGACCCGGAGCTACCTCGACCGTGCGGTCTCCAATTTCGAGATCAAGGCACGGAGTCGCCGTGGCTTGACGGTCAAGCATCGCCTTCCCATCCCCTTCGCGTCGAGGGGTCACCTCTCGGACGAGGCACGGGTGTTCATGGCCACCCACACGGATCTCGCGTCGATGATCGACCACTACCGGCCCACCCTGACCGTTGCGTACCAGCGAAGTACGTTGGTTGAGCGCAGTTCGAGGAGCCGGATCACCATCGATGCCGGTCTCTCCGCTGTCGATTTCCGTGGACGTGTGGTTCCACCCTTGCGTCTCATCGTTGTCGAAACAAAAAGTTTGGGACGCCCGACGCGGCTCGATCGTCTGCTGTGGAGCAACCACATCCGACCTGTGTCCTTCAGCAAGTACTGCACGCTGATGGCCGTCCTTGACCCGACACTCACCTCCAACAAGTGGCATCGAGTGTTGCAACAGATGTCAGACGGCGGGTAGCCGGATCACGATCTGGGTGCCGCCGCCGCTGCGGTTGTGTGCGGTGACGGTTCCGCCGTGGGCCTGGACGATGGCCTTGACGATCGACAGCCCAAGACCGCTACCTCCGGACTGCCTCGTCCGTGACGGATCGGTCCGGTAGAACCGATCGAACACATGCTTGATCGCATCCTCTGGGATACCGGGACCGGTATCGGCGACGGTGAGGACAACCTCGTCGGCATCCTCGGTCACGGAGATGATCACCTCCGTCCCTGGGGGGGTGTGGACCCGTGCGTTGGCGACCAGGTTCGAGATCACCTGATACAGCCGGAGCTCGTCCCCCGAGACGATGATCGGACCGGCGAGATGGGAACGGATGGGTCGGGACGGGTCGATCGTGCGATGATCGGCGACGGCATCACCCACCAAGCTGGTCAGATCAACCTGTGCCAGTTCGAGCGGTTGGGTCTGGCCGAGTCTCGCCAGCACGAGCAGATCCTCGATCAACGCTTTCATTCGGGCACTCTCTGACCCGATCCGGGACCAGGCCCGATCAGCGTCGGCATCGTTCTCAAGCCCACCCTTCGCTTTCAGTTCGGCGTATCCGCTGATCGCAGCCACGGGCGTTCGCAGTTCATGGGAGGCGTCGGCGACGAACTGGCGGAGCCGGTCCTGGCCCTCCCGCTCGGACGTGAGGGCGTCCTCAAGGTGGGTGAGCATCTCGTTGAGTGATGTCCCGAGCCGGCCGAGCTCGGTCTCGGTGTCCGTCACCGGCACCCGCCGGGTGAGATCACCTGCGGCGATCGCTTCGGCCGTGTCGACCATGTCTCCGACCGGTTGCATGGATCGATCGACGAACACCCAGGTGACGACGCCACCGGCAATGAGGACACCGAGCCCTGCGAGGAGGAGCATCCGGATCAGCGAGGATGTGGCGGCCTCGACGTCACGGAGCGGTCCCGCCCGAACCACCGTGAGACCGTTGACCCAGGTCGTCACATGGGCCCGGTACGTCATGGTGCCGTCGACACTCGGCAGGAAGACGAACCCTTTGGTGCCAAACACCTGGCTGACGTCAGGGAGGGGGTCGGGGTCATCGGTGAACCCGGAGGGGCGGGCATCAACAACGGATCCGTCCGGCGCCACGATCACCTCGGCGACTGGCTTGAGGGCTGGCTCCTGATCTTGGTCTCCGGGCCCCGGTCCACCGGGTCGTGGCCCGGGTCCGCGGTCGATGAACCCGGTGATGGTGTGGTCGATCTGTCCGATCAGAATGGTGCGAACTGACTCGGTGGCGACGAAGCCGACGGCGACGATGACGCCGAGAAGAAGCAGGGAGAAGGAGATGACCAGCTTGGCACGCAGGGTCATCTCAGCGGGGGTTCCGGATCACATACCCGACGCCCCGGACGGTCTGGATCAGGCTCCCGTTGGAGTCACCGAGCTTTTTGCGCAGGTATGACACGTACGTCTCAACGATCCCGTAGTTGCCGTCGAAGTCGTACTCCCAGACGTACTCGATGATCTGTGCCTTGGACATGACCCGCCCCCGGTTCGCCACGAGGAAGCGGAGAAGACGAAACTCGGTCGCCGAGAGGGAGATTTCTTCGTCGTCCTTCCACACTTGATGGGCGTCCTCGTCGAGAACCACATCGCCCACGCTCAGCCGGGCTGAGTCAACCCGGTTCGCTCGCCGGAGCAGCGCTTCGATGCGCAGACCGAGTTCTTCAAGACTGAAGGGTTTGGTCAGGTAGTCGTCCCCGCCCTGACGGAACCCCATTCTGAGATCTTCGATGTCGTCCCGAGCGGTGAGGAAGATGACCGGGATGTCGAGACCGTCACGTCGCAGGCGACGACACACCTCGAACCCGTCCATTTCGGGCATGTTGACATCGAGCACGACCAGGTCAGGGGTTTGGTGCTTGATCGCCCGGAGAGCGTCGTACCCGTTGCTTTCGGTGGTCACGTCGTACCCGGCGAAGCGCAGAGCGCTCGACACGAGGTCGGTGAGTGACTCCTCGTCATCGACGACGAGGATGTTGGCGTCTCGGTTGGCTGTACCCATTTGATGACAACGCTAGAAATCTTTCCTGCGAATTTCCTGAGAGTGCGCTGGGTGGTTCCAAAGACACCGCTTCCGGGCCTCATACGTGTGGTGCCAACTGGCGTGATGGTCCTCTACCATGCCCAACCGCTTGCTCCACGGGGTGGGAAGCCTCCAACGGTTGGCCTGAAAACGTCGTGGATCTTCTTCTCAGGAAGTTCTCAGGCAACACGGGTCGGAATCCCAGATCCGATCGTGATGCTGTGGGAGAGCAGTAGAAAGGTCTCACATGACGAACACCCAGACACCCACGACTCCATCCGCCAGGTCTCGGCGCAAATTTGTTGTCCCTCTGATCATCCTGGGGCTCCTCGTTGGCGGAGCCGTGGCGGGGCTGGTGTGGTTCTTTGGAGGTGATGCCCCACCAGAGGTCGATTTGGAGACAGCCGCCTCGGTGCTGACGGGGGACACCGTGAGCGGGGAGACCACGAGCGGGAACACCGAGGTGGACCCGGACTCGATTGACGGCACATGGACTGTTGATACGTCCGTGGGGGAGTTCACGCTTGAAGCGGCCACGACGTCAACGTTCGTCGGGTTCCGCGTCGACGAGGTGCTCCGTGTGATCGGTGCCACCACGGCGGTGGGGAGGACCCCTGCCGTGAGCGGATCGATCGAGATCGCCGATAACACCCTGACCGCCGCGTCGATCGTCGCGGACCTGACCTCGCTGGTCAGTGACGAACAACGACGCAACATGTCGATCCAAAGGGCACTGGGAACGTCCGCAAACCCGAACGCAACGTTCGTCCTGACCGAACCGATCGAGCTCGGCGCAGCCGCCGCTTCCGGGGATCCCATCCAGGTGCTGGCGGCCGGGGACCTCACCATCAACGGGGTCACCCAACAGGTAGAGGTCACCCTTGATGCCCAGTTGGTGAGCGGGATGATCCTCATCGCAGGCGCCACCGAGGTCAACTTCTCGGACTACAACGTGTCCACACCGACCGCCCAGTCCGTCCTCTCGGTTGAGGATCACGGGGTGATCGAGATCCAACTTTGGCTCGATCGGGGGTAGGCCGCTCCGTCGGAGTTCCTCGCCGTACGGCCACCAACGGCACGGCACCATCCGTGCTTCGGCCCTTGACACCGGTGCAACCGCTTCGTACGGTGGAGTGGGACCCGGCACGTGGGTCAGCGGACGAGGGAGCAGTACCCGCTGTGCGACAAGACTGACTCAGAAAGTCAGTCATGTCATGGGTCATCCTGATCTTGTCGGGGATGTTGGAAGCGGTGTGGGCGGTCGCGCTCTCGGCTTCTCACGGGTTCAAACGGTGGCGTCCCACCGTCCTCTTTGTCGTCGCTCTGGTGGCCAGCATGAGCGGGCTTGCGTACGCCATGGTTGAGCTCCCCACTGGGACCTCGTACGCTGTGTGGGTCGGTATCGGGGCCACCCTGACCGTTCTGCGGGGCATCTTCACGGGAGAGGAACCAGCAACCTTTGCACGAGGGCTCCTTCTTGTGCTCCTGATCGGGTCGGTCATCGGCCTGAAGGTGGTGAGTTGAGATGCCATGGTTGATCCTCATCCTCAGTGCCGTGTTCGAAGCGGTATGGGCAACCGCTCTCGGGCACTCGGATGGTCTCACCCGGCTGGGTCCGACCATCATGTTCCTGGTGGCTTTCATCATCAGCATGTCCGGACTCGGGTGGGCAGTGCGAGCCATCCCCATCGGGACTGCGTACGCGGTCTGGGTCGGTATCGGTGCAGCGCTGACCGTCACCTACGCCATGCTCACTGGCAACGAGGCGGCGTCACCAGGGAGGATCCTGTTCATCAGTGGGATCATTGTTGCCGTCATCGGTCTCAAACTGGTTCCATCTCCGGACGGGGAGGAGCGGAGATGACTCCAGGACTCAACTGCCACCAGCCAGGTATCCATCGAGCGGAGGATCCGGAACCCACCAACCAGTGGATGCTTCGTGTCGCTACCATGTCAGACGAACGGTGCTCGGCGGCCATGCTCCCAGGGTCATGCGACGTACGAACACTAAGCTTCAAGGGTCGCGGTCTCGAATCATCGAAACCCCTTGCGGCACTTGACACATCCAGCGCCCGTAGCTCAATTTGGATAGAGCGTCTGACTACGGATCAGAAGGTTGGGGGTTCGAGTCCCTCCGGGCGTGCCACACAAAGCCCTTATGGTGCAACGGTTTCCGCCACAGTCGGCCAGTCGGCCCCGTTCCGGGGCGTGCGAGCAGGCACACTAACGCCCCCTTCCAGGTACCCAGAAGCAGACACCAAAAGGCAACTAACTGTGACAACCGGGGAGGTTGTCCCTGGTTGGGTGTGCCCTCCTTGCGAGAATGTG
>CAZULI010000036.1:0-5494 GCA_964621095.1 uncultured Acidimicrobiaceae bacterium
AGGGTGACAGGGATTCCGCAGATGAGGTCGCAAGCGTTCTTACCAGTATCGCTGCTGAGCGCTCGGGTGCGCGGGAGAACAAGCCGTCAATGCTGCAGGACATTCTCAAGGGTCGGCGGACGGAAATTGAGTACTTGAATGGGTTCGTGGAGCGGCACGGGGCCTCTTTCCAGCTATCGGTACCGATGAATGGGAGGATCGCTGAGCTTGTGAGGGACGTCGACGCGGGAGTAAGGCAGACGGATCCTGCAAATATCTCTTTGCTGGCTTCTGTTCTGACATAGCCCCACGATGCAGTCTTACCGTGAGCCCCTCGGTGGGGTTTGCCAGCGGCAACGAACTCAAAGCTTGACGTGTTCCAATCATCGATCGGCGGATACGCCCCGGTGGGGCCAAAGATGACTTCGACGTCGTGGCCAGCAAGGGCGGATGCGAGGAAAGCGCACGTCCTTATCGGGGGTTCTCCGGTGCAGTGGTTGGAACTGGTGTGGTCTTCATCTCGGTCCGATGGATCGACGCAGCCTCAATCTCCACTTGCGCAAGGACTTGACGAGCCACGCGGATGACGGATACGTCCTTGTTCGCCAAGCGTTGGGCGATGTTCATGGCTGTCTCACCGACGGTTGATTCTCCGGAAGGGTCGACAGCCCCTTGGCGATGGAACACTTCGCCTCGGACCCGCTCACCGGTGAGAACCATGCGTCGTACCAAAGGCCCGGGCAGCCAGCGTGCGGCATGGCCCGCCCCACCCAGCATGCCGAGATCCACCTCTGGCAACCAGACCTCGGCGTTGCTCTCGATAACGAGGATGTCTGCGCAAGCGGCAAGGATGAATCCTGTTCCAACAGCCGAGCCATGTACGGCGGCGACGAGTGGTAGCGGACCATCCAGGATGGCGGCGAGTGCTTCGGCAGCATCATTCAGGCGTTGCCGGTTCACTGCTTGGAGTTCCGTTCGATCCATTCCCGCGCTGAAGTGGGGACCATCGGCCACGAGTACGAGCGCTGTTGCCTTCGGAAATCGGTGATGAGGATTGGCGATCACCTCGGCCAGCTCGCCCAGGAGGGCGAATGTCACCGCATTGACCGGGGGGCGTGAGAGCCGGACGATGCCCACGGAGCCCTCAGTTTCCAGTCGGAAGGCGGCGCTCAATAGGACCTCGGAAGCTCCAGTGAGTGTTGTGCGATGTGGTTGAGGATCATCTCACTGCTGACGGGTGCGACCCGGAACAGCCTTACCAGCCCCGAAAAGGCGGCCACACCGAAGTCGCGGGACATTCCGTTTCCTCCGTGGGTCTGAATGGCGGCGTCAAGAGCCATCTCCGCGGCCTCCGAGGCGGTGAACTTGGCGATGTTCGCGACCTCACCTCGACGATCTTTGCCGGCATCAAACATCGCGGCTGCTCGCTGGGTGGCGAGTCGGGCAAGCTGGACGCGGACGTGGGCACGCGCCAAGGGGTGTGCAATTGCCTGATGGGCACCGATCGGCTGATCCCACACCACCCTGTCACGTGCATAAGCACTCGCTTTGTCGATGAGGTATCTGGACAGCCCGTTGAGCAATGCGGCACTGCCGATGCGCTCCGGGTTCAGGCCAGCGAAGAGAGGTCGCAGACCCTCATGCTCGACCCCCACCAATGAATCGGCCGGGAGACGTACATCGTCAAAGTGGAGCGTGAACTGGCGCTCTGGCGAGAGTATGTCGACCTCAATCGGAGACTTCTCCAAGCCCGGTGCGTCGGAGTCGACGATGAACAAGGACAAATCACCGCGACCCGTGGCCTCGTCGGTACGGGTTCTGGCAACGACAAGGATCGCCTGAGAGTTGTCCACGTGTGACACGTAGTACTTGCTGCCACTCAGAATCCACCCGTCACCATCACGGCGGGCACGGGTTTGGATTCGGTGGGTGTTTGACCCAGCATTGGGCTCGGTTATGGCGAACGCCAGGACTGCCTCGCCGGACGCCATGGCGGGGAGCCAACGGCTCTGCTGAGTAGCTGTGCCGAACTGGCTCAGGATTGTTGCACAGACTGCTGGTGAAAGTGCCAGAAGCATGAGAGGGCAGCCGTTCGCCGCTACTTCCTCAGTGATCACTGCCAGTTCGCTCACTCCTCGGCCACCGCCGCCGTGGGCTTCCGAGATGTTGACGCCGAGATAGCCGCTGGCACCCAGCGTCCTCCACAACTCAGTGGGGTTGGCACCGCCATCAGCGGTGGCGGCGTAATACTCGAAACCGAAAGGTGCCACGACTTGGCGAACAGCCTCCCGTAAGAGGGAGGTCTCAGAGGATTCATCGAGCATGGTCGGCATGATAGACCTAATCATCAGAAGTTTTGAGCTCGCGGGCTCGACCGAGCACCCTGCGGGCTGAACGAAGTACGGCTTCGTCCACCATTCGACCATCGGGATCCAGGAAGATGCCTGTCGAACTCTCAACGGCCAACTGCAAGACGTTGTTCGCTGCATCCACATCTGCGGGGCTCGGCGTGAACACCCGGTTCACAACCTCAACTTGGGCGGGGTGGATGACTGCCCGTGACCCGAAGCCGAGCTGGGCGAGGGCCACCGTGCTGCGCTCGAACGCCTCAAGGTCACGGAAATTTGTGGATACCGGACCGACGGGTGGCTCGATTCCGGCAGCCGCGCTTGTCACGACGATCTGCAGACGGACGGGCCCGAGGACATAGTCGGCGTGGTCGAACGACGTTCCGAGATCAGCCGACAGATCAGCCTCGCCGAGCTGGAGGCGTTCGACTCCTGCCGTCGATGCGATCGCAGACAACGCAGCCAGAGCGCGAGCAGACTCGATCAAGGGTTGGAGCGGCAGATGCGTGGGCAGCTGGCCGAGAAGATCCGCATCGTCGGCCTTTGCCACGACAATCCCAGCGAGGGACGGCAAGCCCACCACGGCTGCAAGATCTTCCTCCAGATATGGAGGCGCGTTGACGCGAACCCACTTCTGGATTCCTGTCTCGTCCTGGCGGAGCCATGCAACCACATTGTCACGGGCAGTCGGCTTGTGCGCGGCCAGGACGGCGTCTTCCAGATCGGCGATGACCGCGTCGGCGCCCAGCGTCGTCGATTTGACCAGCATGTCATCACGGTCCGCTGGCACATACAAGTAGCTGCGGGGGACGACGAGACGGTCAGCAGCCGGCTGGTCAACCGTCATGATCGACGGTAACGATCGATCTGCTCGTACATCCGCCGGAGATGATGGAGGTGCTCCTTCATCTCGTACTCGGCCACCATCCGATCTCCGGCCTCGATCGCTTTGTAGATGGTGTTGTGTTCGATGTCGACCCGCTTCCAGAAGCTATCGGGCGCCTGATCTCGCAGGAAGCGGTCCTGAAGGACGACAAAGAGGGGACGGGTCATGGTCTCCAGGAGACGGTTGCCGGACGCATTGACGATGAGGACGTGGAAGTTGCGGGTGCCCTCAAAGGTGGACCCACGTGTCCGAGGGGGCATTCGACAATGCTGATCGAGAGCGGCGAGTTCCTCAGGTGTTCGCCGGATGGCTGCCAGCCCCGCGGCCGGGACCTCGAGCATCTCTCGGGCTTCGAGCAACTCGCCCACGGTGATCTGATCAGCCATTGCCAGCCACTCGAGCGATTCGATGAGGGAGTCGCCCACGTCGGACGGGATCGGATGGGCGACGAAGCTTCCGCCGGTGACGCCACGCGTGGTCACCACAAGTTTCTGGGACGTGAGGGCACGGAGTGCTTCCCGGACCGTGGAGCGACTGACTCCAAGCTGCTCGGCGAGGTCACCCTCGACCGGAAGCCGATGGCCGGGTTCAAACTTGCCGGAGATGATCTCGCGCCGAAGTTTTTCGGCGACTTGTTGATAAGCGGGTTCGGACGCCATGGCTATGGACTCAGTCTAGGAGTAGAGGTTTGCGTAGGGGATCCCTCGGGAAACCCGAGGACCCCGGGGTTGACAACGTTGCGAGGGTCGACAGCACCCTTCACGGCTTCGATCAAAGAGCGGGTCGCGGGTTCGAGACGGTTGAGATAGCTGTATCGGCGTCCGATCTGGAAGTGTGCTCCACTCAACTCGTCGAAAAGGTTGATCAGGCCGTCACGCAGACGGGCGATGAGATCCACTGCCTCAGGGGAGTACTCGTACTCGGGGTAACGACGCAGCTTGGCCTCCTCCACTTTCCGCTCGTAGAACATCGTTCGCGGTCCGGGCCATACCATCACAAACTCTAGCAGGAGCGAGGTGGTGGACACGGTACTCGTCATCACCCCGACTTCGACTTCGTACTTCTCCATCTCTGCTGCGTGCTGCTCGAGGAAGGTGGCGGCGGCATCCCAAACAGCGGTGCCACGTGAGAGGGGGACGACGACGTGGAGCGGTGACCACCGTTGTCCCTCCGGGCCGAGAGCAGCCGTGAGCGAGCCGAAAGGGCGGGCGTGAAGGAGGCGGGGCACTGTGTCGTCGATCTCCTGGCCACGGGAACAGAGTCGACGGATGACCTCCATGTCGGCCTCCAAGGCAGCGGTCGTGCGAGCTTCCGCTACGAGGTGCAGGGTGAAACCGTTTGTTCCAGCAAATGTTCGACCGTGGGCGGCCATGCGTGCGGCGTCGCGCACGGCCCGAAGTTTGTTGCTCGACGAGCTGATCATCGACAAGGCGGCGCCGGCTCCCTGGGCAATACTGCCTCGCCTGATTCGTTGGTCGGTCAGCACTGGGTCGAGGGCGAAACCGGTGACGACGGCGCCCGAGCGGGCCAGCGCTGTCATCGAGTCGAGGAGGTTCTGGCGATGCTCGAAGCTGTATGAGGCGAAGCCGACCTCCTCCGGTTCCTGCATGAGGCGGAGGGTGACGGTGGCCTTGACGCCGAGAGCACCCGAGTCGCCAAGGAACGGGCCGGTCAGGTCGGGTCCGAAGTGCCGCCATCCTTGGTGACCTCCGGTGACAGCTCCCATGCCCGTGGTGAGCAGAGAGCCGTCGGCCAGGACCACCTCAAGACCGACAACGCTCTCGGACGAGGTTCCGAATCGGGCCGATCCCCAGAGCACAGCGCCTTGGGACACGGTGCCACCCACGGTCGCGTAGTTGCCTGACAGCGGTCCCCAGAACGGGGTGCGGAGCCCATCGCTGGCCAGCCTCTGGCGCAACACCCCCCAGGAGCATCCTGCTTCCACCGTGACGTACATGTCGTCGCTGGAGACCTCAAGAATGCGATTCATCTGCGATGTATCCACCACCACGGAGTTTGGACTGGTTGGGACCACTCCGCCGGTATAGGAGACACCGCCTCCCCGAGGAACGATGACTCCACCGCTCTCAGTGATGGTCCTGACAGTTTCTTGGAGTTCGGCGGTTGAACGGGGAAGGACGACGGCTACGGGCCTGGAACCGACCGAGTAGATATCCATCGAATAGTAGTCAAGGTCGCCCGCGTCGGTCAGCACACGGTCAGGTCCGAGGCGGTCGACGAGCAACCCGGCGATCGTCATCGGGTCAGCTATCCGATCACC
>CAZULI010000036.1:5504-10815 GCA_964621095.1 uncultured Acidimicrobiaceae bacterium
CGAGGAGCCCGCGGGCGATGACCATCTTCATGATGTCGTTCGTCCCTTCTCCGATCGACATCAATGGCGCATCGCGGTAGAGCCTCTCGATGTCAAGCTCTTGGCTGTATCCGGCGCCACCGTGAACTCGCATCGAGTCAAGCGAGTTGGCTATGGCCGCCTCCGATGCCTCGTACTTGGCCATGCCGGCTTCCAGGTCGACCCGTTTGCCCGCATCTGCCTGGCTGGCGGCCCACCAGGTCATCAGCCGTGCCGACTGCGCCCGCGTCGCCATCTCCGCCAGCTTCAGCTGGATGGCTTGGAACTCTCCGATGGGCTGACCGAACGCATGCCGATCCCGGGCGTAGGCCAGCGCCTGATCGAACGCCTCCTGAGCGATGCCGACCGAGCGGGCGGCGACGTTGATTCGCCCGATCTCGAGTCCACCAAGGACCTGTTGCATGCCCCTCCCCTCGACACCTCCCACCAGATTCTCGACGGGGACGCGAACGTCGTCCAGGCGGATCTCGCAACTCTCGGTTCCCTTGTACCCCAGTTTCGGTAGGTCCCGAGACACCTCAAAGCCAGCGCTATCCCGATCGACGAGGAGGAGACTCATTCCGCGGTGGGGCGGATCGGCTTTCGGATCAGTCTTGACAAGAACTGGTAACACATCGGCGTAACGGGCGTTGGTGATCCACGTCTTCGTGCCACGTACGACGTAGTTTTCACCTTCCCGCCACGCCCGAGTCTTGATGCCCTGCAGATCGGTTCCCGCGTCGGGTTCGGTGAGCCCGATCCCCGTGCGCTTTGCTCCCGTGGCAAGATCCGGGAGATACCGTTGCCGTTGCTCTTCGGTGCCGTGCTGGGCGATCACGAAGCAGGTGAGGGTGTGGCTGCCAAGAGTACCCGCGATGCCCATCCATCCCCGGCTGATCTCCTCGAAGACGATCGCCAAACTGACCAGGTCGGCCCCCATCCCGCCGTACTCCTCGGGCACAGTGAGACCGAACAGGCCCATCTGCTTCATGGTCTCGATGATCTCAGTCGGATAGCGTCCCTCGTGCTCCCACTGCCGGGCAACGGGTCGGATCTCGCGGTTGACAAACTCCCGGATGGTGTCACGAAAGAGTTGATGCTCCGGCGTCAGGTCAAAGTTCATTTCGTTGTCTCCTTCTTGAGTAGTTTGAAGGCGGGGAGATGGCGGTGGCCGTCGCCCGCAGGGATCCATGTAAGGGCCACTTCCTGGCCGCACCGGAGGGAACTGAATTCGTCTGTGACAATCCTCGACAGGAGACGAGGCCCTTCTGTGAGGTCAATCAACGCCAACACGTAGGGCGGATGAAACCGCTCGGGGTCAGGTGAGAGCTCGGACACGGTGAATGAGTACACGGTGCCTCTGCCCACCGCAGGGGTCCACACCAGGCGATCGGAACCACAGGTGATGCAAATAGCCCGTGGGTAGTGCTGTTGGTGGTTGCACTCCTCACACGTCTGGAGTAACAGCACCTGGCGTTCGGTGGCCTCCCACCAGTCGGGCCATTCAGTCATCGATCCACCCCGAGAATCAGTGTTCCATGGTTGGAGAAGACGCCGCCCGTGCCATGGACGAGGGCGATCTCGGCGTCCTTGACTTGACGATCGTTTGCCTGACCACGGAGCTGGCGCACCGCCTCGACGATGAGGAGGAGCCCGTACATGCCAGGGTGGCAGTAGGACAGACCACCACCGTTGGTGTTGAGAGGGAACGCTCCACCCGGCCGGATCCGACCCCCGGAGATGAAGGCGGCTCCTTCGCCGCGGGCGCAAAACCCCAACGCCTCAAGGGTGAGGAGCACGGTGATGGTGAAACTGTCGTACACCTCAACCACGTCGATGTCGGACGGTTTCAGACCAGCCTGTTCGAAGGCCCGTTTACCGGACTCGACGGCACCGGTCGACGTCAGGTCGGGCATCTGTGACATGGAGATGTGCGTCGTGGCCTGGCCGGCACCGAGGAGTTGAATCGGGGGCTGTGGTAGGTCCCTGGCCCGTTCAAGCGACGTCACCACAATCGCCCCACCGCCATCGACGACAAGGCAGCAATCGAGAGCGCGGAGCGGACTCGAGACCATGGCTGAGGCGGCGTAATCGGCTGGTGTGAGCGGTCCAGCGTCGGAGCGGTAGGCCTTCGGATTGAGGAGGGCCCACTCGCGAGCGGCGATCGCTATCTCAGCGAGATCATCGGGGGTCGTTCCGAACTCGTGGAAGTGGCGCTGGGCAGCCATGGCGTAGAGCGAGATCGGCATCAGGACCCCGTAGGGTGACTCAAATACCGCTTCGGGCGTGTGTGTCTCCACCACTCCGCCAAGTCGGCGTGATCGAGCCGAGCGCTGATTCGAACCGTAGGAAATGAGAACGGTGTGGCAGCGACCAGCGGCGATGGCGTCAGCGGCGGCCGCCAAGAAGAGCTCAAAGGAGGAGCCGCCTTCCATGGTCGACGAGACCCAAGCGGGCTGGATGCCCCAGTACTCGGCCATTGACGTGGCTGAGAATCGCTCAACACCCGTGGTGGCGAGGCCGTCAACATCCTTGAAGGTGAGCCCGGCTTCGGCGAGCGCCCTCGTCGCCGCCTGCGTCTGCAACTGGTAGATCGACTTGTTGGTGACGCCAAGGTCCGACTCCGCCACTCCGACGACAGCCACGCTCATTGCGGCACCGTGGTGACGCTGGTCCCAGTTGAACACAGTCGATCGCCGACCAACAGCTGATGGCTGGCGGTCAATCGCATCAAGCCACCGTCATGCTCGGCGTCAGTGATCTCGCCGGACACCTCGACCGTGTCATCGGCGAACACCATGGAGTGGAAGCGGAACGAGAGTTTCTCAATTCGTGCTTCAGGACCCAGCAGGTCAAGGAGCTGGCTTGCGAACAACGCTCCATACATCTGTCCGTCAGCGATGGGCCGGGCCAACCCCATGTCGGCAGCAAAAGTGGCGTCGTAGTGGAGCGTGTGCCAATCCCAAGTCGCCCCTGCATAGACCACCAGGCGAGCGGGAGTCAGGGTATGGACCCTGGTTGGCAACGAAGTTCCGGGCTTCAACGTAGCTCCTGGTAGATCAGGGTTTCTCTATTGATGGCGAGCAGTGAGCCGTCCTGGCTGGTGTAACGGGCTTCTGAGTCGATGAGAAGCATCTGGCGTCCGTCGCTTCCGGTCTTCTCGGTCATGCCGGTAATCGTCCAATCGACTCGAAGACGGTGCGTTGGATACACCGGGTGGTGGAACTCATACTCGTGCCCCCCGCGGATGAGTCGCGTGTCGGGGATGTCGAAGCCCCACGAGTGGCCGATGTACCCGTGTTCATCCGGCTCACCGGTCATGTACTGGTTTGTCTCAACGACGAACGTGGGTGGAGCGATGATGTCATCGTAACCGTGGGCCCTGGCGAAATCGGGATCGGTGTAGAGCGGATTGTCATCGCCGATCGCCAGCGAAAAGTATCTAATGGCAGCTCTCCCGATCTCCTCCGGGGCTTCATAGGACACGGTCTCGCCGATGCGCTTTCGAAGCTCGTCGGTGAGCAAGTTGGTCATATCGGGTCCACCAGCGCCATGGGGTCGACCTCCAGGAGGAACTCCGCTCGCAGAAGGCCATGACAGATGGCGCCTGTTGAAGCCGGGAATGGGGCTGCCAGGAGACGTTTGCGAACCTCGGCCACGCCACGGTACTCGGCAAGTCCGTCGGGGGTGACATACTCGATCGTCTTCACAAGGTTGGCAGGGGTCAGGCCGGCTGCCTCCAGTACCAAGCCGATGTTGGCGTAGGTGTACTCGGCCTGGGCCACGATGTCGCCGACGTGTACCACCGTCTCGGTCGCCGGATCGAGGGCAGCCTGACCGCTCATGAACAAGGTATTGCCAGCGAGGACTGCCGGTGAGTACGTGAGCTTCTGGTACCGGTCCCAACCGGGGTTGACGGCTGTCTTTGGGGCTCGAGAGGCGACCATGTCGTACGAGATGAGCACGCGGTCGTCTGCAGCGACGCGACTCTGCAGAATGCCCGCCGCAGCCGGGTACACCGGCCCAAGGAACTCGCTACGGGGGCGACCCGTGTACTTGTACGCGTCGAACGCTTCAGGGCGGACCATGTCGACGGTCTTGACGATGTCAGCCGTCGTCAGCCCACAACTGGTCAGGATCCGTTCGGCATTGCGAAAGATCTGTCTGACCTGTTCTTCCGGGTCGTCGACGCCAATGAGGTCGCCGTTCTCGTTGTAGGGATGAATCGTTGACAGATACACGGTGTCGTCGAGGCCGTACGCACTGGCATACGAGGCTCGGCCATGCGAATCGACGGCAAACGCCGTGCCGGCACCCTTGCGTGCCGTTACCTCAATCTCAATGAGTGCGCCGCGTCGCAGGAGCGAGTCGATGACCACCGTGTTGACGGCCGGCGTGTGAGATCCGAAGACCTCACTTCGTACGCTTTCCATCGCGGCGTACTGGTCGATCCCGGCCTGTGTGACGTTCTCGACGACCCGCACCACATCTTCGAACCCGAGTCCAGCGGCACCGAGAATGGCTTCGATCTTGGCGTATGCAGTCCGGGCTTGATCAACAGCATCTCCATCGATCACGATTCGGGCCCGGTCTGGATCGTACCGAGAGGCCGAGTGTCCGGAGAGATAGGCGGTGCCGCCACTGGCGAGAAGCCCCAGGGAGAACGAGTACTGCGAGTAGTCGAACCAGGGAAAGTCGTCCGGGGTAATGGCCTTGTAACTCATCTGATCTCCGTTGTAGTGAAAAGTTCACTGGCGCTGGCGATTTCTCCATCGAGGACCGCTTTTGCAAACGCCTCGGGGGATATCAATGAGTCACCAGCGTTCCTGAGAAACTTTTCCACGATCTCGGCGTCGCTCATAGGTCGGGCAGGCGATCCACTGCTTGTCTCGACCGTCGCCTCAATCTGACGGCCGTCATCAAGTGTGATGGTGACGCTGCCGGGGGCGTCGGCCGGTGGTCCGCCGTAGGGGGTCTCAATCACCTGGACCCGCTTCGCGAGGTCGATGATCTGGGAGCGTTCAAGGTGTTGGGAACTGAAATGCTCGATACCGAGGTGGCCATCGACCATCAGCGCGGCCACGTCCCACTGCACAGAAAACTTCGCTTCATACGCTGAGCGCGGGTGCACCTTTTTGTCCCGTGGCTCGGCGACGACCGCGATCGATTGAGGCGGTAGAGTGATCCCGATCGTCTTGATCTCCTCGGGGTTGACTCGACCGAGGACCTGCCGAGACGCGTCCAGCGTGGCATGGGACAATTGACACACTGGGTATGGCTTCATGGTCATCTT
>CAZULI010000037.1:0-917 GCA_964621095.1 uncultured Acidimicrobiaceae bacterium
CTCCGAGGACCAGAACCCCTCGTTCTCCTCATACCCAACCGTTTCGGGGGAGATCGTCACAACGGTGCCTTCAACCCCGAGTGCCGTGAGCATCCCTCCTGAGAACGTCGTGGCCCCTCCGCTTGGCTCCTCTGCAAGCACCACCAGGTGGAAATTGCTGCCGGCGTTGCGGGCGTCCGCCACCGAGCCAGAAACACACGCATCGGTTGCCGAGGTCCCCCGATCAACATGGAATCCGTTGACCGCGACTTCTGAGACAAGGTCGTTTGGCGTCACCGCCATGGCGAACACCAACCCGAGAACCCCGACAAGGGGGATCAGGATGCGGCGGAGGGGGGAACTCGGGGTCTGATCCATGGTTGCTCCTGTTACTTTCCAACCAGTGCTCGGAGGAAGAACGTCATGTTGGCAGGACGTTCTGCGATCCGCCTCGCAAGGTACGGGTACCACGCCACACCGTAGGGGACGTACACCCGCATGGTATGACCAAGACCTGCCAGTTCAGCCTGACGGTCGCGCCGGACCCCGTGGAGCATCTGGAACTCCCACGGTCCGGATCGCTTGGTGGCGTGTTGGAGAACGCCTGCAATGCGAGCGTCGTCGTGGGTCGCGATTGCGGGTGTCACCTCATGGTTCGCCATGAGAACCGCCGCCATGCGGTCATACGCCTCATTGATGTCGTGAACGGAGCGATGAGCAATGGACCCGGGTTCGCGGTACGCCCCTTTGCACAGCCGAATGTGTCCGCCAAGGGGGGTGATGCGGTCAATGTCGTCGGGGGTTCGGTGGAGGTACGCCTGGATCGCGATACCGAGATTTCCATGGGATCTCTGGGCGCGCTCATAGTGTGTGATCGTTGCTTCGGTGTACTCGGACTCCTCCATGTCAAGAGTCACCGATGCCCCCACACCAAGGGC
>CAZULI010000037.1:927-10754 GCA_964621095.1 uncultured Acidimicrobiaceae bacterium
AAGGGCTGCCTCTGAATTGCGGTGAAGATTCGCTTCGGCAAGGGCATCGTCGAACCCCATCCCGAGCTGGGTCAGCTTGACCGAGATGTTGGCATCCACACCGGTCACCCCGATCTGGTGGATGCATTCGAGGTAGGACTCGGTTGCCTCCGCTGCCTCCTCAGGCGTCTGCACATGCTCACCGAGATGATCCATGGAGACCTTGAGACCCTTCTGATTCAGATCCTTGGCCACGGTCACAGCGTCGGCGAGGAGGTCACCCGCCACGAACCGGTTCACCATCGCCCGACCAGCCCGGGTGCCAGTGATGAGTCTGCGGGTCACGGACCAGCCGGTGATGGCGAGCACGACCGAACGCATCAGGACTCCTTCAGCCGTGCGCCAAGTTCCCGTGACCGAGCCGTCGCCGACCTGACGGCGTCCTCGATGAGGGTGCGGAACCCACCGTCCTCAAGGACGTGCATGGCGGCTGCGGTGGTGCCACCCGGTGACGTCACCTGGCCGCGGAGCCGGAACGCTGATTGATCGGACTGGTGGAGCAGCTCTCCGGCACCACGGATCGTCTGGTGCACGAGTTGCTCTGCGGCATGGTGAGGAAGACCCTCGCGGACCGCGGCCTCGATGAGCGCTTCGGCAAGGAGGAAGACGTACGCCGGGCCGGTCCCCGATACCGCCGTGACGGCATCGAGGAGATCCTCGGAGAGATCGATGGTTTCGCCAACCGCACCGAGTACCAGGCGGACCTTCTCCATGTCATCGGTGGATACCAGCGTCCCTGGCGAGAGAGCGGTCATCCCGAGGTCAACCGCCGCCGGCGTGTTTGGCATGGCGCGCACGATGGGTTGGTTCGGCAGTGCCGCCTCCAGGGCTGCAATCTCAACGCCTGCGGCAAAACACACGACGATCTGGTCAGACGTGAGGCACTCCTTGATCCCTGCGAGCACCGTTGGGATGTCGTTCGGTTTCACGGAGATGATGACCACATCCCTCCCCTCTGCACCGGTGGCCAACGAGGTGACCGTCAGGATCTCGGTCTCGTGGTGAAGCTCCGAAGCACGTTCGGCTCGCCGGACCACGAGCGCGAGGTCACGAGGGGTCCATCCGGCACGAAGCAGCCCCTTTGCGAATATCTCACCAAGGGATCCGGCCCCGAGAATGGCGACGGTTGGGCGATCCATGGAGCGAGGATATCGCACGGGTCGTGTCAGATCACAATGTCCATGGAGCTGATCGCGGTGGCAAATCGGTCGGCCATGACCCGATCAAACCCGACGAGTCGAACCGAGCGCAGCGACGGGTGCACGTCCCAGGACACCGCATCCTCCGACAGGAACGACGCAACGGTTTCTGCGATGACCGTACACGCCTCATCAGGGGGGTACCCGTAGATCCCCGCCGAGATGGCGGGCATCGCCACCGTGGTCGCACTGATCTCGGTTGCCGTATCCAACGCCGCCAGAACGGCGGCGGCGAGCAAACCCTCGTTGTCCTGGCCCGGGGTGTGGATCGGCCCGGCAACGTGGATCACGTACTGGGATGGCATCGCTCCCGCTGAGGTGAGCGCGGCGATCCCCGGCGCCAACGAACCGTGCTCCTCCCTCCAAGCGTGCGACTCGGCTTGGATCGTGGGGCCCCCTGCCACGGAGATCGCCTGAGCAACACCACCTCCATGGAGGAGCTCGGTGTTGGCTGCGTTCACGATCGCCGTGACCGGCATCGTGGTGATGTCCCCCACCATCGCGACCAGGGTCGAGTTGGAGAAGCTGAGTGCTGCCAGGGCATCTGCGGGGATATCGACGGTCATCCACTCCCGTGCGTCCCACCGATCAACCTCCAACGACGTCGTCCACATCTCGGTGGATCCGGTTCCCTTGAGGTCGAGCCCTGACTGGTGGGCAACGTCGATGACCCGGCCCGCAACCGCTGGCGCCGGATCGATGAACGTGACGCCCTCGGGCAGCCGGGCCGTGATCTCAGACAGGATGTGGGGGTAATGCGTGCAGCCGAGCACGACGACGTCTGCGTCCGAGGCAGCGATCTCGGGGAGGTAGATGTCAAGCAGAGCACCCACCGGCTCCCCCCGTTCCACCGCCAACGCAAGGCCGGGACAGGCCCGTTCAATGATGTTCACGTCACCCGCAAAGCGGCCCACCAGGCTCTGGAACAACTCCCCCTGGAACGTTGCATCGGTCGCAAGCACGGCGATGGTCCCTGTTGAGGTCTGCTCCACGGCGGGTTTCACGGCGGGTTCCATGCCGACGAACTGCACATCGGGGAGTTCGCGCCGCAGGTGGTGGAGGGCTGCCGCTGAGGCTGAGTTGCAGGCAACAACCACGATCTCGGCACCCGCAGATCGCAGGAACCTGGCGATCAGCGTGGTCCGCTCCCGGACCTCGTCAAGGGTCCGCTCCCCGTAGGGCCCGAACGCATGATCTGCGAGATACAGGAGATCAGCCCACGGAGCCCGCTCCCTCACATGTTCGAGAACCCCGATCCCCCCGATCCCGGAGTCAAACACCGCGATGCGGCTCATGAAGTCGGTGCGTTCGTGGCGACCATCCACACACGGTCCTCAAGATGGGGTCGACTCATCCGCCGTACCAGTTCCGGTGGACGAGTTGGCCGATCGGTTTTCGCCCACCGAACCGCGCTGGGCCAGCCGAAGGCGCCGGGTAGCCGACCGCGACACCGTACCGGCATCGGTACCCGTCCGGCAGGTGGAGCACCTGATGGGCGAGTTCCTCCCGATGGAGTGTCACCGGACAGGTGGCGAGCCCAATGGCGTCTGCGGCGAGCATGATGTTCTGCGCGACCCGCCCCGTATCAAACTCGTACCCGCCAGGGGTTTCCACCAACGCAATCAGCATGGGAGCCGCCGTGACCGGGGTCGTGTAGTCCCCCGCCGCAGCGATCGCCGTTTTCTGGTCAGGATCGGTGATCACAATGAACGCCCAACGTTGGGTGTTCTTTGAGGATCCCGTCCAACGTGCAGCTTCCAGGACCGCCCGAAGATCTGCATCCGAGACGGCCCGATCCTCGAACTGTCGTATCGCCCGAAGCCCGAGTATGGAGTCGTAATGAGAAGTCATACCACAACCCTACTCAGGACGCAGGTGACATGAGTCAGGACACATGACGAGCTGCCCAAGCAAGCCGTATGGACGCAGGGGAGATGCCAGGTTCAGAAGGCGTCGTCACTCATGTCCATCAGCCACCCGGTCTCTCGCTGTGCCGCGGCGGCACGCAGAGCAACCTTCGGAAGGGCGTCACTGACAAAGAACCGAGCCGATGCGATCTTCCCCTCGTAGAACGCTGTGTCAGATCCCGTGGCGGTCGGCAACGCGTCCTTGGCGCGCTCGCCGTGCTCCAGAAGGAGCCACGCGATCACCACCTCGCTCAGACTCTTGAGGAGGCTCGTCGTGTGGAGACCGGTCTTATAGACCTCGGGAGGGTTCGACGTTGACGCCATGGCGTGACCGACCAGGATGCCGATGTGGTTCTGGACCTGCTCCAGGGCTTCCCCGAGTGCCTGACGCTCAGCGCCGAACTCGTCTGCGCCACCCTTCACGTACGCGAGGATCCCCTCGGCGAACCGCATGACCGTCTGGCCCTGATCGCGGACGATCTTGCGGAAGAAGAGGTCCAACGCCTGGATCCCCGTGGTCCCCTCATAGAGGGTGTCGATCTTCGCATCCCGGATGTACTGCTCGATCGGGTAGTCCTGTGTGTACCCGGATCCCCCGAATACTTGGAGGGAGTCGGCGAGCAGCTCGTACGCCTTCTCGGACGAGTACCCCTTGACCATCGGGAGCAGCAGCGCGTTGAGCTTGGTCCAGTACTCGTCGGAGGACTCAAGTCGCATCTTGTCGAGGGTCCACGCCGCGTACATCCACAGGGCGCGGAGACCCTCGGCGTACGACTTCTGGAGCATCAGCATGCGGCGGACGTCCGGATGGTTGATGATCGCAACGCGTGGAGCTGTCTTGTCGTTCGCCTTGGTGAGGTCGGCGGACTGGATCCGTTCCTTCGCATAGGCGAGTGCGTTGAGGTACCCCGTTGAGAGCGTCCCCGCCGACTTCACCCCGATGAGCATACGGGCGTCCTCGATGGCGAGGAACATCTGGCGAATCCCCTCGTGGACGTCACCGACGAGGTACCCGATGCAGGGTTCGTCAACCCCCATGGAGAGTTCGCACGTTGTGGACCCCTTGATCCCCATCTTGTGTTCAAGACCAGTGGTCCAGATCCCGTTGCGGGCACCGAGTGATCCATCATCGTTGATGAGGTACTTGGGAACGATGAACATCGAGAGTCCCTTGGTACCCGGCTCCCCACCTTCGCGACGAGCGAGGACGAGGTGGATGATGTTCTCGAAATAGTCGTTCTCCCCCGAGGTGATGAACCGCTTGACCCCCTCAAGGTGCCACACATCGCCGTCGACGTGGACGGCCTTGGTGACGCCGGCCCCGACATCGGAGCCTGCATCCGGCTCGGTGAGGACCATGGTGGCACCCCAGCGTCGGGCGACCATGGGTTTGGCGAACCGCTCGACCTGCTCGGGTGTGCCCACGGTTCCGATGACACGCGACATGAGTGTTGTCGAGGCGTACAGGAACGTGGCAGGGTTGGCGGAGACGAACAGCTCCCCCGCTGCCCATCGAAGCACGTCAGGTGCCCCGTACCCACCGAGCTCCTTCTCGATGCCGAGCAGGTGCCAGCCTCCATCAAAGAGGGCGTCGAGGCTGTCTTTCACCGACTGGGGAAGCGTGACCTCGCCATCAACCAGCACGGGTGGGTTGCGATCTGACTCGACCCAGCTCGTGGCCAGGTCCTCAACGGCGAGACGTTCAACCTCCCTGAGGGAGTCCATCGTCGTTGCGGTATCGAAGTCTTCAAACGGGCCCTCGCCCAGGTAGCTCCCGACGTCGAGGAACTCGAAAAGGTTGAACTCCAGGTCACGAAGGTTGGTCTTGTAATGGGACATTGCTCACACCCCTGCTCGATGAGTCTCATTTTTGAGTATAGCCTCAACTTTGAGTGTTCAATCAGAATTGGTAGACTGACCGCAACACGTACGTCGTCCATCGCCCACCATCAGAGGGATCGCCTGTGGCCCGCTACCAAGCCGGACTCCAAACTGAGATGCGGATCGTTGACGCCACACGGACACTCCTCGCCGTGGGTGGCCTTGAGGCAACCACGTTGCAAGCGATCTGCGAGGAGGCCGGGGTCAAGGCCGGGAGCTTCTACAACCTCTTTGATTCCAAAGAGGAGGTCGTCCTTCGGGTGGTTCGGGAGGCGATCGACGCCGTCGATCCCGATCCCGACGGTGCTGGCACCGACACGGTGGATGGTCTCGTGGCGGCGTTCGTGCGCTTCTTTGTCGAGGAGCCCGAGTTGGCCAAGGTGTACGTCATCGCTGCGGTGAAGTCCGACGTGTCGAACAACGGCGCACGGGCTCGTTTCCTTCGGCACCACGTTCGGCGGGTCGAACGCTTCGCTGACGCCATGGCACGTGGAGACGCCACCCTTGACGCTGACGCTGCCGCGATGAAGGCAGAGATTCTTCTTGCAGCGCTTGACGGACTCGCCTTCCGATGGACCCTCGATCCCACGTTCGAGTTCGAACGGTTTGCGCTCGAAGCCGCCAACCGGTTGAGCTGATCAACCAAGGACGAGCGATCGGGTCAGAACGGCAGACCGATGGCGTGGCAGAGGAACCGATTCAACCCGGCTGCCATCTCGTAGAGCTTGGCCAGGTCGTCATCGAACGACGCTGAGGTGACGGTCTTCTGGGTGATCTTGGTGCTCACCACGAAACTCTTGCGCCGGACGTCGAGCGGGAACTCCGGATCCTCATACTCCTTGGGCACACGCTTGAGCACCTCGTTGTCACCAGGGGTGGCGTCCCACGTTGCAAGGAACTCCTTTGTCTGGGTCGCCGCCCGCCACGCGGCTGGGTCCTCGTGGATTCGGTCGCGTATTCGTTTGGCGACTTTCGCGTCGGGCATGAACAGGCCAACCCCTGCCCAGCAGTTCCCCGGTTCGAGATACAGGGAGAAACTGGGCGCCTCCAAATGGCGGGCCATCTCGTGGCGAAACTCAAACCCCACATGGGTCTTGTACGGATCCTTGTTGCGTGCCCGGCGCGCATCACGGTACGGGCGTTTGAGCGAACCCCCGTTGTGGCGAGGATCGGCCACGTAATGGTCAGAGATCGCGGTGAGCCGAGGAGCGAAGTCGAGGATGAACTCCTTGGCGGGTTCCCGGATCGTCCTGATGTAGCGGTCCTTGTTTGCCTCGAACCATGAACGATTGTTGTTGTCCTCCAGCTCATGGAGAAATCGGAACACAGCGGGCGTGAAGTATGTCTGGCGCAAGCGACCCCTTTCGTCCGACCCAACATATCGAGTTGGCGTCCTTGATGGAAGGTGTCCGATCTCCTCCCCCAGCCGAATCACCGAGGGACGACCGTCCGCTCTGCGATCGACGAGGGCCGACTCCCGCCGAGAGCCCCTCGATGGACGCAACGCCACCTGAGGGCAGCCGCGGCTAGGAACCGTCGAGCTTCTAGGGTTTTCCCATGGCCGATTCCAGGAAGATCTCTGAAGCGCTTGAGTATCACGAGAGACCCAAACCGGGGAAAATCGAGATCCGCTCCACCAAGCCGACCGCGACCCAGCATGACCTCTCGCTTGCCTACACGCCGGGCGTTGCTGAACCATGTCTGGTGATCGCCGACGACCCTGAGGCCGCCTTCAAATACACCAATCGTGGCAACTTGGTCGCGGTCGTCTCCAACGGCACGGCCGTGCTGGGGTTGGGAGACATCGGCGCCCTGGCGGGCAAGCCGGTGATGGAGGGCAAGGCGGTTCTCTTCAAGCGCTTTGCAGACATTGACGTGTTTGACCTTGAGATTGACGCTCGTGACCCCGACGACGTGATCCGGTTCTGCGAGATGCTCAGCCCAACTGTGGGCGGCATCAATCTCGAGGACATCAAGGCACCGGAGTGTTTCTACATCGAAGAGACCCTCCGGAAGCGGCTGGACATCCCCGTCTTCCATGATGATCAGCACGGGACGGCGATCATTGCCGGTGCCGCGTTCCTGAACGCTCTCCTGCTCACCAACCGGGACATCGCCGAGACCAACGTCGTGTTCGCAGGCGCCGGTGCCGCAGGGATCGCCCTGGCACGGTTCTTCATCCGTTTGGGCGTGGACCCCGCACGGGTGCTGATGGTTGACTCCCGGGGTGTCATCCACACGAGCCGGGACGATCTCAACGAGATCAAACAAGAGTTTGCCCGTGACACGAACGCTCGCACCCTCGAGGATGCGTTTCGTGGGGCAGACGTCTTCGTGGGAGTGTCTGCCGCCGGCACCGTGACCAAGGCGATGGTGCAATCAATGGCACCGTCCCCCATCGTGTTTGCTCTGGCCAACCCCAACCCCGAAATCTCCTACACCGACGCGAAAGCGGCACGAAACGACGTCATCGTCGCCACGGGTCGTACGGACTTCCCGAACCAGGTCAACAACGTTCTTGGGTTCCCCTCCATCTTCCGAGGTGCCTTGGACGTGCGGGCCCGCGGTGTGTCAGAAGGGATGAAGCGGGCCGCCACCTACGCCCTCGCCGAGCTTGCTCGTGAGGCGGTGCCCGACACGGTGCTCAAGACGTACGCCGTCCAATCGCTCCAGTTCGGACCGGAGTACCTCATCCCGACGCCGTTTGACATGAGGGTGTTGTCCGCCGTCGCCCCCGCCGTGGCGAAGGCCGCCATGGACGACGGGTTGGCCCGATCACCCATCGACGACTTCGATGAGTACCGCACCCGTCTCCTGGCCCGGTTCTCGCCGTCGTTCGGCTTCACCAGCACGATCACCGCAAAGGCCAAGGAACGTCCGATGCGGGTTGCCTACCCCCACGCGGACAACCTGAGCGTGATCCGCACGGCGCGCCGTGTCCTGAACGAGGGGATCGCGACCCCGATGCTCCTCGGGGACGCCGATCGCATCAACGCGTTGGCCAACGAAGCACAGATCTCGCTCGAGGGGATGACGGTTCTCGACCCCGCCAAACAGGACGACGAGCGTCGCCGTCTCGGAGCGGTCCTCGCCGAGCTTCGTCGACACAAGGGCCTCACCCTTGACGAGGCGATCACGATGACCGCCGACCCCAACATGTTCGCCTGCTTGATGGCTCGCGAGGGAAAGACGGACGTCGTCCTGGGAGGGTTGACCACCTATTACCCCGAGACGATCCGGCCGGCGCTCCAAGTGCTCAACATCGAGGAAGGTCGGACCATCGTCAGCTCGGTCTATGTCATGTTCCTGCGGGGAAAGGTGTACTTCTTCACCGACTGCGCCGTCAACATCCAACCAAACGCCGAGCAACTCGCAGAGATTGCGCTCGCAGCAACCCGATCCGTCGAAGAGGACTTCGGCAAGGACCCGCGGCTCGCGTTCATCAGCTACTCGGATTTCGGTTCGGCGCGCGGGGAGGAACCCGAGCGGATCAGACAGGCGATCGAGATCTTCCGACAGCAACGTCCCGATGTGCCGGTCGACGGTGAGATGCAGGCGGACACAGCGGTTGTTCCCGAGTTCCTTCAGGCCAGGCGAGGCGACAGCCCATTGAAGCGGAGACCCAACGTGCTCGTCTTCCCGAACCTGACCGCGGCCAACGCGAGCTACAAACTGCTCAATCGTCTCGCCGATGCCGAGGTGATCGGTCCGATCCTGAGTGGACTCTCAAGGACCGTTCACGTGCTCCAACGCGATACCTCGGTGGCCAACGCCGTCAACATGACCGCCATCGCCGTCGCAGAAGCCCAGCGTCGCGAGCGCAACGCCGGGTGAGTGCGTTCGTCCCAGCGGACGGGATCATTCCGAGATCGCGTCCTTACGCTTTGACCCCATGACCACCGTGAACATCCAGATGACTCGGACCACGCTTGACATCAACGGACCGATCTCGATCATCGAGTACGGCGGCACCGGTCCGTTGGCAGTTTGTGTCCATGGGCTTGAGGGGTCGGCATTGAACTGGCATCTCATCGCTGAGGACCTGACCAGGACCCACACGGTGGTCGCTCCCGATCTCCAGGGGTTCGGGTACACCGAACCGATCGGACGCAGCGCAAGCGTGGAGGCGAACGCCGCATTGGTTGGAGCCATCATCGATCACTACGGCGGTCCGGCCCTCCTCGTCGGGAACTCGATGGGGGGTTTGATCTCGATCCTGGCCGCTGGCCGGTACCCCGATCGGGTTTCAGCCCTCGTGCTCGTGGACCCGGCAGGACCGGTCATCAACTGGTCACGGCTCAGGCCACGAACCGCGGTGACGCTCGGCATCTCGATGATCCCGGGGCTCGGTCCCGCAGCGGTGGAGCAGTACCAACAGCGGTTGACTCCCGAGCAAGCCGTCATGGAGTCGTACCGGTTCGTTGCCGCCGATCACGCCGTCATCCCGGACTCCGTGTTTGCCGATGCCCTCGAGATAGCCGATCTGCGACGGCAACAGCCCTGGTCGGCGAGATCGTTGGCAGCCGCAAGTCGATCGATCGCACCGTATGTCCTCGTCAAGGGACGGTTTCTCCGAGCGCTGCACCAAGTGACCCAGCCGACCCTGCTCATCCAGGGGACATCTGACCCCGTTGTGCAACCCGAGACCGCGGTCTGGATGGCCCGCCAACGCCCCGACTGGACCGTTGCGTACCTCGTGGGGGTCGGCCATGTCCCGATGGTCGAGGCCCCCACGACGATGATGCAAGTGTTCCGCACCTGGCAGGAGTCGTTGCCCTCACCCGTGTGACCCACAACCACC
>CAZULI010000038.1:0-10752 GCA_964621095.1 uncultured Acidimicrobiaceae bacterium
TGTGTTTGGCGTTGTGCCAGCATGTTCACTCGGAGGGCCAACAAGATGTTCAGGAACGACACCGCTTTGCCGGGACGGGAGGAACCGCTCCCCATCAGCGGGGTTCACCATGTGAACCAGTCGTCCATGGTTCCACCGTTCCCTGAAGGTTCCCGAGTGATCTCGTTTGGCATGGGATGTTTCTGGGGTGCTGAGCGCATCTTCTGGCGTCTCCCCGGTGTCATCACCACCGCGGCGGGGTATCAGGGCGGGATCACCCCGAACCCCACCTACGAGGAGGTCTGTTCGGGACGGACCGGTCACGCCGAGGTCGCCCTCGTTGTGTATGACCCCGCAGAGACCGATCTTGACACCCTGTTGAAGCACTTCTGGGAGCAACACGATCCCACCACCCTGAATCAGCAGGGGAACGACCGCGGCACCCAGTACCGATCTGCGATCCTCTGGACCGAGCCCGACCAGCGTGATGTTGCCGCTGCCTCGTTGGCGGCGTATCAGGCAAGCTTGACGGAGTCGGGGTTTGGCACGATCACGACGGAGATCCTCGAAGCTGGTCCGTTCTACTACGCCGAGGAGTACCACCAGCAGTACCTCGCCAAGAACCCCGGCGGGTACTGCAACCACGGGTTCTGCCAAGCGACGTACCCAGGGGTCTGAGACCCACCGCCTGTTCCTCGCCGTACCGCTTGTGCGTTGTGACGTCGGTACCCTGATGACCGAGGAGGGAGTTCATGCCGACACCACATATCTCAGCGAACGACGACGCCTTTGCCGAGGCGGTCCTGCTTCCAGGGGACCCGCTTCGTGCCAAGTACATCGCCGAGACGTTCCTCACGGGGGCACAACAGATCACCGAGGTGCGCAACATGCTCGGGTTCACGGGAACGTACAACGGGATGCCCGTCTCCGTCATGGGCACGGGGATGGGGGTGCCATCGGCATCGATCTACATCACGGAACTCATCCGGACGTACGGCGTCAAACGACTGGTCCGGGTGGGGTCCTGTGGAGGGATCTCCACGGATGTCGCCCTACGTGAGATCGTCCTTGCGATTGGTGCCGGAACCGACTCAGGGGTCAATCGCGCCCGCTACGCAGGCTGGGATTTCGCCGCAACGGCGGACTTTGCGCTTCTCGCCGCGGCGGTGGACGCGGCCAAGCGTCGGGACCTGGTGGCCCATGTGGGGAACGTCCACACCTCGGACAGTTTCTACAACCCGGTCGCTGATGCGCTCAGTACCTGGCAGCGGATGCATGTCCTTGCCGTCGAGATGGAGACGGCTGGTCTGTACGGCATTGCTGCCGAGGAGAACGTTCGTGCCCTGGCGGTCCTCACCGTCTCTGATCACATCGTCACGGCGGAGGAGACAACGGCAGAGGAGCGGGAACGGTCCTTTGACGACATGGTGCTCGTCGCCCTCGACGCTCTGGTGGCAGATCGCTCCGCGTGACCCGGTTTGGGTGGCGATCGGTCATCCTATTGTTGGGGTAGCAACGGAGGATGAATGACCAGTTTTGCAATCACCTATGACTATCTCTGTCCCTTTGCACGCATCGCCAACGAGGCCGTGGTCGAAGCCATTGGCGATGGAGCGGACTACGACGTGACGTTCCGTCCGTTCTCGCTTGCACAGAACAGCCTCGAAGACGGGGACACCCCGGTTTGGGAGCGTGACCCCTCCGGTGATCTCCCAAGCGGTGTGCGAGCACTGCTGTGGTCCATTGCCGTGCGCGACAACTTCCCGAACGCGTTCCCTGCGTTCCACCGGGCCGCCTACAACGCCAAACATGACGACCTGCTCGACATCGGTGACCCTGACGTGCTCGCCCAGATTGCACAGAGCGCCTGGCTCGATCCTGCCGCGATCTCCAGTCTCGTCGCCACGGGGGAACCTGCCGCCACCCTGGGCGCAGAACACACGGAGCTCGTGGACAAGCACGCCGTCTTTGGTGTCCCGACGTTCATCGCAGGGGGTGAGGCGGTGTTTGTGCGGTTCATGGAGCGGCACAAGCTGGAGGACCTGGAGAAGGTGCTCGGCATGCTCTCGTGGACCAACGTCAACGAGTTCAAGCGGACCAAGGTGGAGAGGTAGGAGCCTGTCCCGGTCGGCACACGTGCGTGACAGTAAGGCAGCGACGCCTCGTGAGATGCGGGACCTCATTGCGGCGACCCGCACCGATGACCCGGCATGGTTCACGTATCAGAACGGTGTGGTCACCCCCGAGTACCTGACCGAGGTGCTCGCTCCGCACATCTCTGCCGAGAGACGAGCGGCGATCGAGGCCGTCCTTGATCGCAGAACCGAGCAGGTCGCCGTCGTCGTTGAAGGCATGGTCGACCTTGGCAACGTGTCGGCGGTGATGCGGACCGCGGACGGGTTTGGGGTGCAGCGGGTGCATTCGATCGACACCGCAAGTGCGTACAAGCGGTCGCGGCGTACCACCCGGGGGGCGGACAAGTGGATCGATCGGTACCGCTGGAGCACGACCTCAGCGTGTTACGAAGCGTTGCGCGGTGACGGGTACCGCGTTGTTGCCGCTGATCCCGCAGAGGGGGCGGTCCCGATCTGGGAGGCAGATCTCACGGGCCGGGTCGCCTTCGTGTTCGGCAACGAGCTGTCAGGTCTCAGTGACGAGGCGCGGGCCGGCGCCGATCAGGTTGTCACGGTCCCGATGGGCGGGTTCACCGAGAGTTTCAACATCTCGGTCGCAGCCGCAGTGGTGTTGTACGAGGCGAACCGCCAGCGGGAGCTCACCCATGGTGCCTCGGGGGATCTCCCCGAGGAGATCCGGACACGGATTCGTGCGGTGTGGTACGCCAAGGCGGTGGCGAATGGGCGTGCGATCGTTGAGCACGAGCTCGGGAAGGGTCACCCCTCGAACGGGACGAGGTGAACGTCCTTTGCGGTTCCTTCACTGAGGGTCCAGTAGGAGTACGTCGCATCGAACGCGATCGCCTCGCCCTGTCGTTCGTCGGGACTCGGTCCCTTGCACGGCTCGCTGGCAAGCGCGTCTGCGACGGACTGGCCCGGTTCACGCAGCCACATCCACACCGTTTGGTACCCACGAAACGCGATCACGGCGCCGTCCTGGCTCATGTCAGCACCCGACACCTCGGCACCGAGCGGGAGGATCGCAACGAGTTCAAGCAGGGAACGTTCCCCATCGACCTTGAGCGAGCCGCGGTACACCCTGGCTTCGCCCTTTGCCTTGGTGACCAGGTAGACGGCAGGGTCGACGGGGTCGATGAAGAACGCCTCGGCGTTGTACGTACCGTCGGGGTACTCGAACGCGAGGGGGTCCGACCGGGGGAACTGCCCGGTCATGGTTTGCGGGTCGAGGTCCTCGACCCGGTGGAGTGCGATCACGCCGTCGCGGATGTCGAAGTTGTCCCCGATGTCCCCGACGTAGAGGTAGTTGCCGTTGCCGTCAGCGTCGGGTCCGGCCGCCATGTCCTCCCAGTCAAACGCGTACGCCCCCGGCACCGCGAACCGTCCGAGGTCGGTACCGTCCCGACGGAAGGCGTAGAGGTTGGGCCCGTCCCGGGAATCGTTGTGTGCCCACAGCACGTCATTGGTCGTTCGGCTCACCGCAAGACCCGACGCCTCCACGAGATCAGCGTTGGTGATGGCCCCGGTTGGGCGCCACTCGCCGTAGAGGTCGCACACGGTTGAACCCGCGGGCACGGTGAGGAGGGGAACCACCGAGGTTGTGGTCGTGGTGGTCTCGGGGATCGTGGTGTCGTCCGTCCCCCCGGTGGTGGTGTCTCCGGGTTGGACGGTGGTGGGAACCGAGCTTGGTGTCTCGGGTTGTCCCGTCGTGTCACCCATGAAGCGCACCGCGACGACGACCGCGACGGCGGCAATGGCGACGAGAACCAAGGTGACGGTGGCGCGAGGCATCTGTCGAGGGTATCGCTCGGACCTGTTCACTGATGAAGTGACATCGACCGAACGCGCCGGTGTGGTTTCCCCGCTTGGCTAGCTGGCGCCCATCTCGGTGAGGGCGATGACTTGCGCGACGATCGCGCTCTCCAGGTCCTTGAGTTCCACACTCTCGTTCGGGCCGTGGTAGCGGCTCATCGGATCGGCCACACCCACAAGGAGCATGGAGGCGCCCGGGTACCGCTGGGAGAACGCCGCGACGAACGGAATCGATCCACCGACCCCGATCTCGACCGGGGCGGTTCCGTACCCGATTCGCATCCCGGCTCGGTACGCGTCATACGCGGCTCCCGTGGTGTCGAGTGCGAACGCACTTGCCTTCGATCCGGGGGTGATCGTGATCTCTGCACCCCACGGCACACTCGCCCTGAGGTGGGCGGTCAACGCCTCCATGGCGGCGTCGGCGTCCTGGCCGGGTGGGATGCGCATGCTCACCTTTGCGCTCGCCTCGGGGACGAGCTGGTTGATCGCTTCGGCGATGGGCACGGCGTCGATGGCGAGGATCGAGATCGACGGCTGCATCCAGATCCGTGAGGTGAGCGACCCCGACCCGACCGGGTGGAGCCCGTCGACGGGGAGCATCTGTTCGTTCGCCTCGTCGATGGTGAAATCAAGCGGGTCCGCATCCTGAGAGACGAGCCCTTTGACAGCAACGGATCCGTCCTCGGTGTGAAGCTTGGCGAGGGTTTGGATGAGCGCGGTGATCGCGTCGGGGTAGATCCCTCCGAACGAGCCGGAGTGCACCCCGTTGGCGAGGGTCCGCACCGTGACGACACAATCGATGAGGCCACGAAGGGAGGTCGCAAGCGCCGGTACGCCGACCCGCCAGTTCCCTGCATCGGCGATCACGATGGTGTCAGCGGCAAGAAGGGCACCGTGGGTGTCGAGGAACTCGGCGAGATGCTCAGACCCGATCTCTTCCTCACCCTCGATGAACACCTTGACGGTCACGGGGAGCCGGTCGGCAAATACCCGGATCGTCGACAGATGCATCGCAATACCGCACTTGTCGTCGGCCGTTCCCCGCCCGTAGAGCCGGCCATCACGTTCGGTCGGCTCGAACGGGTCCGTCTCCCAAATACTTGTCGGCCCAGGAGGCTGGACGTCGTGATGGGCGTACAGCAGCACGGTTGGAGCCCCCTCGGGACCACGCTTGATCCCGTAGACGGCGGGGTGCGCACCTTCGAGTTCAAGGAGGGAGACGTCCTCGAGCCCGGACTGGGTGAGGAGGTCAGCCACGGCGTTCGCTGAACGCCGGACCTCATTGGCGTCGAATCCATGGGCGCTGACGGAAGGGATGCGAACCATCGCCTCGAGTTCGGCGCGGGTACGGGGGAGGTCGGCGGCGACGGCTGCCTTGATGTGGTCATGCATCCCGCGAGGGTACCGCTCGATCGTTACCCGTGTTGGGCGAGGAAGCCCTGGATGCGCTCCCATGCGTCGTTCGACGCCTCGGTGAACTGCTCCTGGTTGCGATCGAAGAACGAGTGGGGCGCACCCTCGTAGATCACGACCTCCCCGACCTTTCCGGCTACAGCGATCGCATTGGAGAAGGCGTCGTCCTCCTCAGTGGGGATCGACGGATCATCACCTGCCTGGAGCGCAAGCACCGGACACGAGAAGTCTGGCACCCGGTCGATGACGGCGGGTGCTCCTTGTGGCCAGTCGGTGCGGGTCGGGCTGCCGTAGAACCCGATGACCCCGGACAGGGGGATGTCGGAAGCCGCCATGTGCCATGCGTTCGACCCGCCAAAGCAGAACCCAACGACCAAGACAGCACGTTCAGGATCGTTGGCGCGCAGGTGGTCGGTCGCTGCTTTGACGTCTCGCGTCAACCCGTCGATCGTCATCGCCTGGACCTCGGGCCAGAACTCCCAGTCGGAGTTCCGTTTCGCCACCCCTGCGGTGCGTCCGAAGTAGTCGATGGCAACTGCGTCGTGACCGAGCTCGGCAAAGCGGAGCGCAAGTTCCTCGTAGAACCGGAACAGACCACGCACATCGGGGAGAACCACGATCCCTGCCTTGCTCCCTCCGAGGGCCTCGAACGCTGCGAACCGGTTGCCGTCCGAGGCGGTCAGTTCAAGGTCGTTGTGTTGGACGGCACCGCCATGGATGGGTGTGATGGGTGGGAACGAGTCAAGATCAAAACACATGCGCCTGCTCCGTGGTGGACACGACCAAGCTAGCGCCTCATCGGTCGTGGGGGAGACGAAAAACGACACCACGGGAGTCTCGACAGGGGCGGTGTGGCCGTGGACAATGGTGCGGGAACCAAGGAGTGACCCTGACCGATGGCGCCACCACCCGACCGGTAATGTCCCCGGTATGAATGAGCCGATTCTGGTCGCTGTCGATGTGCCCCTGGTGGGGGATGAGCGGATGAAGAACTGGGCAAAGATTGTGACAAGGGTGGATGAGACACTCGCCACGGGATGGGCGTTCGAGGGGGAGTTCATTGCAACGGGGGGCATCCAGGACGTGCCGATCGGTTCCATCATCATGTCGTACGGCGAACGTGGATCCCGTACGAACCCGCGGATCGAGGTCTCCGTCATGCGTGTCAACGCCGACGCTACGACCACATCGATCGCTTCGGCGACGGGCCGGGCGTGGGCTCGCACCCTGCGGGATCAGGTCGTCGAACTCCTCGCGGAAGCTGAGGAAGCACCGATCGTCGGCAAACCGTGGGATCCAAGCCTGCTTCAGTACAGCGATGACGCGATTGCCGAGGAAGTGAGAAGACGCAAGCTCTGAGGCTTGTGGCATGTTCTGACCTCTTGGGCCTGCTTGCACGGTATCCAACCGCTGCGAACCGGTTCCGACTACGCTTCCGAACCATGTGGTTGCTGAAACGTGTCGGTCTTGTTGCCGTCGCCCTCATGACGGCGACGACTGGGTTGGCAGCACCCGCTGGCGCGCTTGAGACGCAGAGTTCTGGGTGTGTCACCCATGCAGGGACCGTGAATGCAGAACGGGCGGTCCTCACCCCCACCGGGATGATCGCTGAAGATGTCGCGTTCAACCATGATGATCCTGACGCTGCCGCGAACCCGCTTGCCCTGATCCCGTACCCGGGGGAGGAGACGTTGTGGATCACGGCACGACCGGCGGCCGGGGATGACATCGTTGGTGAGGTCAACGCCATTCCTGCCGTGTCGGATCAGTCGGTGATCGACCTTCCCGAGCGGTCCGATCGGCAGGTGTCTGACTCGATCGTTCGCCTCTTCTGCGGCTTGTTCGACCGGATGCCTTCAGCCGCTGAGCTTGACTACTGGGCCGGCCGGTACTGGAACGGCCTGCCGCTGGTCACCATTGCCGAGTCCTTCACCCATGCGACGGAGTTCATCAACCGTTTCGGTGATCTCAGCGATGAAGCGCTGATCGCCGCTCTCTACACCAAGGTGCTCGGCAGGGAGGCTGCACCCGGGACAGCCCAGGCGGTCGCGACCAGGATCGGTGACGGTGAGATCCACCGGGGTCATGCCGTGGTGCAGGTCACCGAATCGGGTGAGTTCGTCATGAAGACGGGGACCGCAGCACCCGAGAAGCCGCTCCTCCCGTACCCCAATGTGGGGTCTGGTCGCAGGATCGTCTACTCCAACACTGATCAACGCATCTGGCTCATCGAGGAGACCGGGGAGCTCTACAAGACCCATCTCGTGTCGGGTCGTCGTGGGATCCCGGCCGCTGGTCGCTACAACGTCTTTTCGAAGTCACGCTACGCATACGCGTACAGCGACGGGATCACGATGGAGTTCATGGTTCGTTTTGCCCGGACCGAGTTGAACTACGGGTTCCACTCGATCCCCATTTATCCGGACAAGCGACCGTTGCAGACCCCTGCACAACTCGGGACGCGCCGTTCGGGTGGGTGTGTGCGCCAGATCTGGGACGACGCCCAAATCACGTTTGAGTGGGCGCCGGTCGGTACCCGGGTCATCGTCCTGCCGTAGACGTTCCGTCTGGTCCTAGCACGGCGCTCGTTGGTACTCTCTGACCCATGCATGCACTGATTCTTGCCACAGAAGCCATCCACACCGATCCTCCCGGTGACGATCTCGCTGCCTTTGCGTACATCGCACTCGGCGTCATGATGCTGTTGGCCGCCGTTGCCACCCTGATCGTCACCCCCAAGGGCGAGAAGCACTAGGGAAGTTCGCGGGTTCGGCCGTGTCGTTTCGACGAGGGGGCCCGACCGCAACGATGCGGTTGTGAGCTGAAATCACGCCAGCCCGGAACGGAGATCTCCAAACTCCGTTTGCTCATGTCGTGTTCTGCACCTTCAGACGTTTGAAACTGTGCATTACAACGCTGAAATCCAAGTTGTGTCAGCGCCGGTTCAATGTGTTAGGTGGTGTTGCACCTCGTGTCGATCAAAACCCGTGCATCGGACCGGACCCCATTGTCACCCGTGTCGTGGCTACTGGGCGGGCATGAGGGGGCGTATGCGCATTTGATGTCTTGTGATCTCAGGAATGGGTTCCGGCGAGGTGGATGCAACCCTTGATTATCGATTTACTGGATAATAATATTCATCATATGAGAACTGAGGCACCACTGCTGGCCCCGATCTTCCGGTCCGCCGGACAAGCAAGACTGCTTGCTGCACTGTTGCTGACGGGTGACGAACTGAGCCTCGTGGATCTCGCCGACCGATCTGACCTGGCATACGCCACCGCGCATCGGGAGGTGGCACGTCTTGTCGATGCGGGGATCCTTTCGCAGCGTCAGGTGGGTCGGACTCGGCTCATCAGCGTCAATTCGGGTAGCCCGCTGGTTGATCCGCTGAGAGAGATCCTTCTCGTGGCAACCGGCCCTGTTGTCCTGCTTGCGGAGGAGTTGGCGGGTGTGCCGGGAATCGATCTTGCGTTTCTGTATGGCTCTTACGCAGCGAGGCTTCAAGGAGTGGAAGGACCTTCTCCGCACGACATCGATCTCATGGTGGTTGGTGACCCCGACCCTGACGTCATCTACGCCGTCTGTGACCGTGTCGAGGCACAAGTGGGTCGTCCGATCAACCCAACGATCCTCACCAATGACGAGTTTTGTGAGGAGTCGGGGTTCCTTGAACACGTAGCTTCCAACCCGACGGTCCCCGTCATTGGGGAGGTCCCATGGCAGTGACACCACTTACACCTGAACAGCAAGTTGCAATCACGGTGTTGGTTGCCAAGGGACGTCTTGACGCTGTGCCGGCTGATACGGCACGAGCTTCCGCCTTCCTGAAACGGGCCGAAAACTCCCTGACCGACATCGAGAACGTTCGTATTGCTCAGAACATCCACAGCCTCGCCTACGGTGCGGGCCATGCCGTCGGTGAGGCTCTGCTCGCCGCCTACGGGTACCGGACCACCAACCGTGCCGGACACCATGAAGCCTTGGTCAAGTTCCTCGCCGAAGTCTTGACAGATGCCGATGGGGTCAAAGCTGTCAAACACTTTGAACGGATGAGACGTGCCCGGAACAGACTGGAGTACGAGGCACGGCTGCCAAGCAGAGCAGATGCCAATGCAGCCGCTCGAACAGCCAGCGCTCTTGTAGCAGCCGCCCGCCGCATGGGTCTTGAATGAACGCGTAGCTCCGTCCTACCAAGGTTCCCTTCTCGGAGGTCGTAGACTCGCTGCGTCATGTTGCGGGTTGCCAATGTCTCCAAGCGGTACGGTGACGTCGTAGCGCTCAACGATGCATCGTTTGAGGTGCACCCCGGCCGGATCGTCGGGTTCCTCGGCCGCAACGGCGCAGGAAAGACCACCACGATGCGGTGTGTGTTCGGACTCGTGCACCCTGACTCCGGGGTCATCACCTTCAACGGCGCTCCGGTCACCGATGCTGACCGGTTGCGGTTCGGGTACATGCCAGAGGAGCGGGGCCTGTATCTGCGCATGCGGGTGCATGAGCAACTCGTCTACTTCGGGCGGCTCTCCGGCATGGAGAAGGGGGCAGCATCCGAAGCTGCCGACCGCTGGCTTGCCGAACTCGGGCTTACGGACCGCCGTGACGCCAAGGTCCAGGATCTCTCGCACGGCAACCAGCAGCGGGTCCAGCTCATGACCGCGATCCTGCACGATCCCGACGTGCTCATCCTCGACGAACCGTTTGCAGGTCTCGATCCGATCGGCGTCGCCTCCCTCTCGGAAGTGCTGCGCACGTTCGCCAAGAGGGGCTCCGCCATCCTGTTCTCCAGCCACCAACTCGACGTCATCGAGGACATCTGTGACGATGTGGTGATCATTCACAACGGAACCGTTGTCCAGTCGGGTGCCCTCGACGATCTGCGTGAGCACGCCACCTACCGCCGGCTTGAGGTCCGGATCGACGGGACTGCCTGGACCCCACCGATCGAAGGGGTGACCACCGTTGGTGCCGCCGACGACGCCCACGACATTGTTGATGCGTCCGTCTCGGTCGATGAGCTGCTTTCGGCCGCCAGGGCCCAAGGCAACATCACCCGGTTCTCGTACCGCTCTCCGAGCCTTCAGGACCTGTTCCGGGATGCGGTGCACGAATGAGCCGCATGCACCAGATCGGTCTCGTTGCCCGTCGTGAGATTCTTGAACGCTCACGGTCAACCGTTTTCCGGGTCATGATGGTGGTCATGGTGTTGGTGGTTGCCGGTGGAATCATCGCCATGTCGTTCATCAACACCGACACCCCACCGATCTCGATCGGCCTCGTGGGGGAGGCTGCCCCGGGTCTCGAAGCAGACATCGAGGCCGTGGCGACGAGCATTGCCCAACCCGTTGATGTCACATCGTTTTCCACGGCCGAAGATGCCGACGCCGCCCTCGCCGACGGCGCGGTGGAAGTC
>CAZULI010000039.1:0-10748 GCA_964621095.1 uncultured Acidimicrobiaceae bacterium
GCGGGAAAGAGGATCTCTCGAATCAAGGCCACGCCGCACTCGCTGCCCACCTGCTCGGTCGCCCGGTCAAGTGCACGTTCACGAGATACCAGTCCTTCCTCCGGCATGACAAGCGTCATCCGATTCGTACCGAGATGTGGATGGGGTGTGATGACGAGGGGCGCATCACAGCCGTGAAGGCCAGGATGGTCGGTGACTCCGGGCCGTACGCCTCGGTGGGGATGAAGGTGCTTGAACGGGCGGCAGGCCATGCGTGCGGCCCGTACACCGTGGAGAACGTCGATGTGGAGGCCGTCGCGGTCCGGACCAACAACCCGGTCGGCGGTGCGTTCCGGGGGTTTGGGGCCAACCAGGCGCAGTTCGCCACGGAGGGGTGCATCGATCGGCTTGCCGACAAGGTTGGCATCTCGTCGTGGGAGATCCGCGTCAAGAACGTCGCCCGGCCGGGAAGCGTGTGGGGGCCTGGCCAGATCATGGATGAAGGGGTGACCGGGATCCTTGAATGCCTCAACGCCATCAAGCCTCACTACGACGCGGCGATTGCTGCGGGGAAGGCTGTGGGGATCGGTGCAGCGATCAAGAACTCGGGCCTCGGGAACGGAGCCATCGAGCACGCCAAGGGTGTTGTCCGGTTCGACGAGGACGGCACCGTCGAGGTGCGCCACGCGTGGACCGAGATGGGTCAAGGGGTGCACACGGTTGCGCTCCAAGTCGCCGCAGACGTGCTCGGCATCGATCCCGAACGGATCAGGGTCGTCTCTGACACGACGCGGGATCTCTCCGCCGGTCAGACCACCGGATCGCGTGGCACGCTCATGGCGGCCGGTTCGACCGAGGACGCGTGCAAGAAGGCGCTCGCTGACGGGTGCAAGCCGGGCGTTGAGTACCACGGTTCCTACATCTTCGATTGGACGGACAACATCGACGACGGCCTCGCCAACCCAGCCATCCACTCGGCGTTCGGGTATGCAACCCAGCTCGTCATCGCAAACCCCGAAACCGGGAAGATCGAAAAGGTGATCGCCGCCCACGATGTGGGACGAGCGGTGAACCCACTCCTCGCCGCGGGCCAGGTCGAGGGAGCAGTTCACATGGGCCTCGGGTACGCACTCACCGAGGAGTTCCCCACCGACGACGACGCCGTTCCCATCTTTACGACATTGCGACAACTCAACATCGTTCGGCCAAAGGACATGCCTGAGGTCGAGGTGATTCTCGTCGAGGTCCCCCAACCACGGTCCCCGTTCGGGATCAAGGGGGTTGGGGAGATCGGACTTGTTCCCACCGCAGGCGCGGTCGCCGCGGCGTACCGGGCGATCGACGGGAAGTGGAGAACCCGTCTCCCGATCGACGTCCACCAACCCCTTGAGATCGGCACATAGCCGTGGCTGCCGTGACGCCGGGGTTGGTCTGTGCACATCACCATCTCTACTCAACGCTCGCTCGTGGCATGCCGGCCCCGCCCAGGACCCCCACGACGTTTCTCGGGATTCTCGAGCAGGTGTGGTGGAGGCTTGACCTCGCCCTTGATGAGGAGATGACCCGTTGGTCCGCGATGCTCGGTGCCCTCGAGGCCCTCGAGCGGGGAACAACGGCGATCATTGACCATCACTCGGCCCCGAACGCCATCGAGGGATCACTGTCGGTTATTGCCGATGCATGCGCAGAGGTCGGTGTGCGGGTCGCATGTGCGTACGAGGTCACGGATCGCAACGGCACCGATGGTGCCAGACGGGGTCTTGAAGAGAACCGAAGATTCCTTACCGAGGGTGGTCGGGGTTGGGTGGGGGCCCATGCTGCGTTCACCCTCTCGGACGAAACCCTTGAGGCGGTGGTCGGGGTGGCCAAGGACGTGGGGGCAGGCGTCCACATTCACGTCCATGAGGGACCCGAGGATGTGGGGGCAGGTGACCGGTTGGCCCCCGTAGCCGATGACACCTGGTTGCTGGCCCACGCCGTCTTTCTTGATCGTGCGCTGTCGGGCACGATTCTCCACAGCCCGGAGTCGAACATGAACAACTCGGTTGGGTACGCCAACCCGAGTCGGTTCGCCAACCCGGTTGCGCTCGGCACGGACGGTATTGGGGGCGACATGCTCGGATCGTTCCGCACCGCGTACCTCAAGCACCGTGAGGTTGACGTGACGGCCACCCCCGAAACAGCCTGGGGTTGGCTCGAAACCGGGTGGGACCTCTTTCCTGAGGCCCGGTCGGATCGTGTCACCTGGTCCTACGACCCGATGGAGTCCTGGCACCTCGCCTTCACTCCCGGCGTGAGGCCGCTTGAGATCGTGATCGATGGCGAGACCGTTCTCAAGGACGGCGTCGGAACACGAGTTGATGGAGCCGAGATACGCGCCAAAGCCAGAGAGCAGGCAAGACGTCTGCACGAGAGGTTGTGACGATGAAGCTTCCCCCCATGACCCCGATGTCCCTTGAAGTCCTGCTGGGAAGGATCGCCCAGGAGTGGGAGTCCCGGGGACGCATCTTCGACCTCATGTCTGCCCGCATCTGGAAACCGGATCCCGAGATCGACCTCTCCATTGACTTTCTCGGGCGACCCGCGGCCACCCCGGTCGGACCCGCAGCAGGGCCACACACCCAGATGGCGCAGAACATCGTGCTCGGATGGCTTGCCGGGGCGCGGATCTTCGAACTCAAGACCGTGCAGGTGTTGGACGACCTCGAGATCGGTCGCCCGTGCATGGACATGGAAATGATCGGGTACAACATCGAGTGGAGCCAGGAACTCGCCGTGCCGGTGACGATCGATGAGTACGTGAAGGCGTGGATGATGATCGAGATCCTGAAGCGCTGGGAACCCCTGCGGGAGTACCTCGGTGATGACACGGGTCCGCTGGTCTTTGACATGTCCGTTGGGTACGACCTCGCAGGGATCTCCTCTGACAAGATCCGCACCTTCATTGCAACGATGAAGGACGCCTCCGGAAGGATCGAATCGCTTCGGACCGAGATCCCCGAGCCGTTCACCGCGTTCCGTGATCTCGAGTTTCCATCGGAGATCTCGAGTTCGTTGACGCTGTCAACGTTCCATGGCTGTCCCCCTGATGAGATCGACGCGATCGTGCGACATCTGATGTCCGAACACGACCTTGATGTGATCGTGAAGCTGAACCCCACGCTGTTGGGGTTCGAGGAGGTGACCACCATCCTTCATGACACCCTCGGGTACAACGATGTGGTCATCACTCGTGACGCGTTCGATGCGGACCTCCAGTTCGACAGGGCCGTGTCGTTGATCGGCGAACTCGGTGCGTACGCTGACTCCCTCGGTCGCCGGTTCGGCATCAAGCTCTCAAACACCCTTGTCGTGTCGAACCACACCGGCCACATGCCCGACAACCCGATGTACTTGTCGGGGGCGCCGCTCCATGTCCTCGCCTCGACGATCCTCGACCGCCTCGTGACCGCCCTCCCCGGTGTGTTCGACCTCCCGGGTGAGGGGGGCAACCGGGCCGTCAGTTTCTCGGCGGGGGTCCGAAAGGAGAACGTCGCTGACACGCTCGCCATGGGGGTGGGTCCCGCAACGATCTGCACGGATCTCCTCAAACAAAGCGGGTACGGCCGTCTCAAGCCGCTGATCAACGAGCTGACGACCGAGATTGCTGCCTCCGGTCACCGGTCCTTGGTCGCATGGAGAGAGAGCAAGTTGGCCGAGGCCCGTGCGGCAGGTCACCGTGACTGGGTGGCCAGCCATGCCGCCTCCATCATCGGTGAGGACATCGAGCTGTACAACCAGGTGGGGAACTCCAAGAAACCCCGCCGGGTTGACAGCAAACTCCAGATGTGGGGGTGTGTGGCGTGCAACCTGTGTGTCACCGTGTGCCCGAACGACGCCTTCATCAAGCTGCCGAGCCCTGAGCACCTCGCCGATGAGATCGGGGGACGGTGGCAGTACCTGGTGTTCGCTGAGCTGTGCAACGAGTGTGGGAACTGCATGACGTTCTGCCCCGAGGAGGGTCACCCCGCGCTCATCAAACCGAAACTCTGGCTTGACGAGACACGGTTCGCCGCCGCCGAGGGCCAAGGGTTCCGGTTGGTGGCGACCGACGAAGGAATCGTTCCGATCGCAGCCCAAGGTTGGGAGGGGGAGATCCCCATCCTCACTGCGGTCATCGCTGGCGACCAAGGAGTACCCATCCGTGCCAAAGACATCTGAACCCCCCTCATCTGAACCAAGGGTTCTCCTCAACAAGGTGGCTCCACACCTGCCGACCAAGCCGTCGACGCGTGACCCTCTCACGCTCCATCAGAGGCTCCCCGGGTATGAGCGAACGCCACTTCACGTGGTCCCCGCGCTGGCGCGGCGGCTCGGCATCGGAGCGGTCCACGTCAAGGACGAGTCGTTCCGGCTCGGTCTCCCCGCGTTCAAGATGCTGGGGGCGTCCTGGGCGTCGTATCGCGCCGTCATCGACCACACGGGGATCGACCCGAACGGGTGGGACACCGTCGAAGAGCTCGCTGCCCAGATCCGACCACATCTCCCGCTGGCGCTTGCCACGGCAACGGATGGGAATCATGGCCGTGCGGTGGCTCGCATGGCGCGCATCCTCGGCCTTGATGCACGGATATGGGTTCCCATCGACATGGTCCCAGCCCGCATCGACGCCATCACCGGGGAAGGTGCCACCGTCACCGTCGTCCAGGGCCCGTATGACGACGCTGTCAAGGCGGCTGCAGCGGCGGGGGACGATCGGACGATCGTGGTGTCTGACACGTCCTGGCCCGGGTATGAAACGATCCCCCAGTGGGTCATTGATGGCTACTCAACGATGATGTTCGAGATCGAGGACCAGGAGGCCGAGATGGGGCTCCCTCCGGTCACGGTCGTGGCCGCACCGATGGGGGTGGGTGCCCTTGCCGTGGCAACGGTTGCCAAGTTCGCCGAGGCGCAACCCCGCCCGGTGTTCATCGGAGGTGAACCGAGCGACGCGGCTTGTGTGCTCGCGGCGATCGAGGCAGGTGAGGTCGTCTCCATTCCCGGCAACCAGGACTCGATGATGGCAGGACTCAACTGTGGGACCGCGTCCCCGCTCGCGTTCCCCGTCCTCAGGAACGGTCTTGACGCCGTCGTGGCGTTTGACGACGAGTGGGCCGAGGAGGCGATGCGTCTCCTCGCTGCAGAAGGCATCGCGGCGGGTGAGACCGGGGCCGCGTCATTGGCAACCCTGCTCTGCCTCGTGGATCGTCGACCGGAACTACGCGATCAACTCAACCTAGGACCCGACGACGTTGCGCTCATCATCGTCACCGAAGGCGCCACCGACCCCGGAAACTACACCCGGATCGTCGGCACGCCCCCAGGCGACATCCACCGATAGCGCCGCTGCGGTGTACCGGCCGTGAGCCGAACCGCTCAGGTCCAGTTCAGGATGACCTTGCCGCATTGGCCGGAGCGGACCACCTCGAACGCCTCCTCGTACTCCCCGACGTCGAAATGGTGAAACGATCAGGTGCTGTCAAACCAGCTTGTCGCGCAGCTCCCGTTTGAGGATCTTCCCTGCGGCGTTGCGGGGAAGCTCCTCGACGTGCTTGAAGGTCTTCGGGACCTTGTATCCGGCGAGGTGCTGACGGGTGAAGTGCTCAAGGTCATCATCGGACGCATCACCAACCACGACCGCCACGACCCGCTCCCCCCAAGTCTCATCAGGGATCCCCACCACCGCCACGTCTCGGACCTGGGGATGCCGTACCAGGATCTCCTCAATCTCCCGGGAATAGATGTTGATGCCACCCGAAATGATCATGTCCTTGACCCGGTCAACGATGTAGACGAAGCGATCTTCATCGAGTACGGCGACATCACCAGCCGAGAGAAACCCGTCCGACGAGGTCGTTGCAGCGGTCGCCTCAGGGTTCTTGTAGTAGCCGTTCATCAGGTATGGAGAACGGGAGAAGAGCTCGCCCGGCTCTCCCGGGGCGACATCGTTGCCCTGGGCATCGACGACACGAACCTCGGTCATGAACCAGGCGGGACCAACCGAGCCGGGTTTCGACAGCTGAAACTGCGGGCGGAGGTCGGTCACGACCCCAGCCTCTGTCGAACCGTACACCTCGTGAACACCGACCTGAGGGAACATGTCAATCACCCATTCCTTGAGCGCATGGGGGAACGGGGCGGCGTTGAAATAGAGACATTCCAACGAAGACGTATCGAAGCCACGAATGGCGTCTTCACCCAGGTTGCGCATCTTGATGGCGTGCACCGGGACGAGAAACATCGACGAGATCCGGTCTCGTTCAACCATGGCGAGCACCTCTTCGGGGTCGAACGAGCGCAACATCGAGACCGTGCCCCCCAAGGCAACCCCAGCGTAGGCAAAGGCAAATCCAGCACCGTTGTACATGGGGGCCACGGCGACGGTGTTTCGCCCCGGCCCGATACCCCAGTCGATCCCCGCTGCCATGAACGTGAGGGTTCGGGAACGGTGAGAGACCATCACACCCTTGGGTTCACCGGTTGTGCCCGAGGTGTAGATGATGGCAAACGCGTCCTGCTCATCCACTCGAATCCCGGGATCAGTGGCGGCAGCTCCGGCCAACGCTCCCTCGTACTCGGGTCCGATGTCGTCGCTGTCCAACGACCATACGGTGTTGATGCCGACCGTGGCAGCTGCCGCACCACCTGTCTCCGCCAACACCCCATCGATGAACAACGCCCGGCTGTCGGAATGATCAAGGATGAACTCGAGCTCGGGCCGAGCCAAACGCGGGTTGAGCGGAACCATTGTCATGCCAGCCTTGGCGATCCCCGCGGCCATCTCACAGTACTCCAGCCGATTTCCGGAGTGGAGTGCAACATGGGTGCCCTGTGGGAGACCTGAGCTGATGAGAAGGTTCGCTACCCGGTTTGATCGGTCGTTCAACTCTGCGTAGGTGATGCGACGCCCGCCGTCAATGATGGCTGTTGCCCCGGGACTGGCCACGGCGAACTCGCGGATACCGTCGGCGATGTTGAGGTCACGTCCATTCCGATTGATTGCCATGCTCAGCCCCGGGTGGAGGTCGAATTGCCGAAGGTAGCGAGGATCGATTCTTGCGCGTCCCGCACTTCTTCTACGTCAATGAAGTGTGTGGGCGGACTCAGCTTAACGCTGTCGACCAGGCCCTCATACTGTCGCAGTTTCTCTCGCGCCCGCTCCGGTGTTCCCGACAGAGTGACCGCGTCAACCATTTCATCGGGTACCGCCTCGATCATGCCGGGAATGTCACCCTGCCGGAACAGCTCCTGAACGCGGCGCGCCTCGTTGCCGAACCCATGGAAGGCGAAAAACTCGGTGTAGGTGTGCACCGACGCGTAGAAGGCCACCAGTCCGGCCGTCCGACGCAACGCCTCCCGGCCGTCTGGCAGGACGACACAACACCCGGACGCCACGAGGTCAATACTCCCCCGATGACGTCCGGACCGGGAGAGTCCCGTCTTGATCTCAGGGAGAACCCGATCCCGAAGATATGCAGGCGAACCAAGTTCGTGGGCCAGCCAGCCGTCAGCAATCTCCCCTGCCAGACGGGACATCTGGGACCCCATCGCCGCCAGATAGATAGGGAGTTCGGTACGTCTTGGCGGGAAGGGCCGCTGGTACCCACGGAGGTGAAGCGCCTCCACCTCACCCTCGATCTCCAGAACCTCACCGGTGTGTGCCTCGGCTACGAAGCGTCTGACGATGCCCACCGTCTCGCTGAGACGTCGCACTGGCCGCTCCCATGTGCGACCGTGCCACTGCTCGTTGAGGCGCTTCACTCCAGAGCCGAGACCGAGCGCGAAACGGCCACCACTCATTTCGTCGAGATCAAGGGCTGCGAGAGCAATGGTCATCGGACTCCGAGTGAACGCCCAGGCGATACCAGTGCCAACTCCGACACGCGTCGTTGCTGCCGCCATCGCAGCTACCGGGACGAACGCAGAGCGGTGCAGCTCGGCCGACCACACCCTTCTGAATCCGGCCGCCTCGGCCCGAGCTGCCGTGTCGCCCAACTCCGTCAGCGACGCAGCCCAGGGATAGAGATCAACCTGCATCAAAGCTCGTCGATGGGCACGTCGGGTTCAGGGAAATAGTCGCCGTCGTGGCCGGAGTTCCGTTTGTAGATGAAGACCGAGCGCTCATACACAACGACCGTGACGCCGTCCTGGTTGAGGCCCCGGGTACGGAATTTCACGATACCGCCGTATGGCCGTGACTTCGATTCCCGCTTGTCAAGCACGACCGACTCGACGTACAGGGTGTCACCCACAAACACCGGGTTTGGTAGCTTGATGTGATCCCAGCCCAAGTTGGCAAACGCCTTCTGTGACGTGTCCAGCACGCTCAGACCGAGCACCATGGCAACGGTCAACCCCGAGTTGACGATCACCTTGCCGAACGGTGTGGTCTTTGCGTAGTGGGCGTTGAAATGTGACTGGTTCGTGTTGACCGTCAGGAGCGTGAACCATGTGTTGTCAGCCTCGCTGATGGTTCGACCCAGAGTCGACCGATAGACGTCTCCGATCTCATACTCCTCGTAGTACCGCCCCAGTTGGCTCTCTCTGAGTGCCATGTGTCTCCTATCGTCGTACAGAGCCTATGCTACAAAGGTCGGACAATAGCTCAAATATGCAGCGTTGTTCGACCGGTACATCGTGGTGGCAGCAACCAACATTCGTAATGAAAATGTGCATCTCAGCACGTGACCCGATGGCGGGAGTTGTTTCTCAAACGTCTGAGGATTAAGCTTATCGGAAGGAGGACTGTTGAAACCACTCGAGGACTTGCGGATCGTGGCCGTTGAGCAGTATGGGGCTGGGCCTTTCGGCTCCCTCCATCTTGCCGATCTCGGCGCCGAGGTCATCAAAATTGAGGATCCTCGATTCGGGGGGGACGTGGGTAGGTACGTCCCGCCGTTCCAGGAAGGCGAGGACAGCCTTTTCTACGAGACATTCAACCGGAACAAGAAAAGCCTGTCCTTGGATATCTCGATCCCGGCCGGCCGCGAGGTGCTCGAGGATCTTCTGAAGACTGCCGATGCCGTCTACTCCAACCTACGTGGAGATGTACCCGCCAAGCTTCGACTCCGGTATGACGATCTCAAACACATCAACCCGGCCTTGGTGTGCGTGTCGATCTCGGGATTCGGGATGACAGGACCACTGTCCGACGAACCCGGCTACGACTACATTCTCCAGGGCTTGGCGGGCTGGATGAGCCTCACGGGCGAGCCTGACGGACCTCCTACCAAGACCGGACTGTCGTTGATCGACTACGCTGGCGGCTACGTCGGAGCACTTGCCCTTCTCGCCGGAGTTCACGCAGCCCGGCGCGATGGCCGAGGGATGGACTGTGATATCAGCTTGTACGACACCGCGATGAGCCTCCTCACGTACCCTGCCACCTGGCATCTCAATGAGGGCTGGGAACCAGTTAGAACGAGCCGCTCTGCTCATCCCTCCCTTGTCCCTTTCCAACTGTTCCAAGGCGCTGACAAGCAGTGGTTCGTCGTCGCGTGTGCGAAAGAGAAGTTCTATCAGCGCCTCACCAGCGTCGTCGAACGGCCTGATCTCGCCACCGACCCCCGTTTCGTCGACTTTCCGGCTCGCTCAGCAAACAAGGACGAGCTCATAGCGATCCTGGATGCCATCTTCTCAACCCGGCCGGCAGACGAGTGGATCGACGCTCTCAAGGTGGCCGGCGTCCCAACCGGTCCGGTCCAAGATGTGGCGGCGGCACTGAAGTACCCCCATACGCTGGCACGTGGCCTCATCGTGGAGACCGACCATCACCGTTTCGGGCCGATCAAATCACTCATCAGCCCGGTTCGGGTGGGTGACCCCGATGCGGTGGAGTACCGACGCGCCCCCACCCGGGGCGAACATGCCGACGAGGTGTTGCGAGAGATGCTTGGCTACGACGACGAGCACATCGATCGTCTCGAGAAGGAAGGTGTTTTCGGAGATTCCGAATGACTCTGACCAATAGTTTTGCCACTTGGGGCCTGAGCGTCACTGACATACCTGAGTCCGTCCGACATTCAGCCCGGCGCCACATTCTTGACGCCGTGGGCAACGCTGTCGCCGGACAGCGAACTGGCGCCGTCGACTACGTCGTGGACGAGGCGATGACCCATACAGCACCTGCCACCTCCTCGATCTTCGGGGTGAAGGGCCGTTTCTCTCCGCCGATGGCTGCCCTGGCCAACGGTACGCTCATCCACGCTCTCGACTTCGACGATACCCATGCGGGTGCCCTCATCCATGGCTCAGCGGCCATACTCCCGGCGGTTCTGGCTGCCTCTGAAGAACGGGGAGGTTCATTCCAAGACGTTGTGACCTCGATGATTGTGGGTATCGAGGTGGCAATGAGGATTGGGAGACTCGTTCCGCATGGGTTCCATGCCCGAGGGTTCCACGCCACATCGGTTGTCGGCATTTTCGGAGCAACGCTGGCGGCCGCACGCCTGGCCGGCCTTGACGGCCCCACCACCGTCAACGCCCTCGGACTGGCGGGTAGCCAGGCGGCGGGGTCCCTTGAGTTCCTCGAGACCGGATCATCCACCAAACAGTTTCATCCTGGCTGGGCGGGACTGTCCGCACTGATGGCCGTCCGTTTGGCTGCCCGGGGCGCCACCGGACCCGACTCGATCCTTGAAGGTCGCTACGGTCTGTTCAAGAGCTACCTCGGAATGGACATCGATCCCTCGGCGGCGCTGGTCGGCCTCAATGAGGAGTGGGAGACAACCAAGATGACCATGAAGCCA
>CAZULI010000040.1:0-10463 GCA_964621095.1 uncultured Acidimicrobiaceae bacterium
GGGGGTGCTCTTTGAGGCCAACGGAGAGAGCCTCAGACTGGTCGCAACGGACTCATACCGGCTTGCGGTCAAGGAACTTCCGGACACGGCGACCCACGGGACCCGTCTGGTTCCGTACCGGGCGCTCAAGGAGCTCGGACGGACGATCGGTGTTGGTCCGATGACCATCACCCTTGGTGAGCGTGAAGCGTCGTTTGTGACGAACCAGGGGCGCCTCACGGTGCGGATCATTGATGCGACGTTCCCCAACGTGCAGCAGTTGTTTCCCGACGGTCACGCCAACCGGTTGGTGGTCGCCAAGGACGCGTTCCTCGAAGCCGTTGATCGTGCCTCCCTGGTTGCAGAGGACCACATCCCCGTTCGGCTCGCCATGCACAGCGGCGGTGTCGAGTTGTCGGTGATCCGTCAGGAGGTCGGCGAGGCGACCGAGCTGCTTGCGGGCGAGTACAGCGGTGATGACATGACGATCGCGTTCAACACCCGGTATCTGCGTGATGGGATCACGGCGGTTGAGGATGACCATGTGGTGATCGAGACATCGGATCCCCTCAAGCCGGGTCTCCTTCTTGGTGCGACGAGTGACGACTTCCGGTACCTGTTGATGCCCGTACGCCTGTAGGCGTGCCATGAACGTCACCTGGCTCGAGGTGCGGGAGTTCCGCTCATACGAGACGCTGCGGTTCGAGCCTGACGAGCGCATCAACATCCTCGTCGGTGACAACGGCCAGGGGAAGACCTCGGTGCTCGAAGCCATCGGGTACCTCGGGATGACCAAATCGCTTCGTGGCGTGCCAGACGAGGCGTTGATCAGGGAGGGTGCCTCCGCAACGGTGATCAGGGGAGGGTTTGACGGCCGCGCAACCGAGACCGTGATCGAGTGCGAGATCCCCCGTGACGGGCGTCGCAGGATCCTCGTGAACGGGAAGCGACCGACCCGTATGCGTGACGTGCTCACCACGGTGCCGATCGTGGCGTTTCTCCCCGATGATCTCGATCTCGTCAAGCGGGGGGCCGGTATCCGTCGTGAGTACCTCGACGACCTCGCCGCCAGGCTCTGGCCCCAGGCCGTGGCGGCTCAGAGCGAGTACGACCGGGCACTGCGCCAGCGCAACGCGCTTCTCAAACAGGAGGGGAGGGCGACGGATCCCGTCACCCTTGACGTGTGGGACGAGCGTCTCGCCACCGCAGGCACCCAGGTGCTGCAACACCGCAGAATCGTCGCCACGAAGCTCCAGCCGCACCTTGAGCACTCCTATGAGGTCGTCGGGGGCTCGGGGGGTCTGCGCTGGTCGTATCGGTCGACGTGGGGGTCTGACGGTGTCACCGATGACCGCGCCCTTGCCGAGGCGTTCATGACGGCCCTTGCCACACGCAGGGCAAAGGAACTCGAGATACGAACCACCACGGTGGGTCCGCACCGGGACGAGCCCGAGTTGCTGCTCAACGAGCGCAACGCCCGCTCCATGGCGTCCCAGGGGGAGCAGCGCACGATCGCCCTCGCCCTCCGCATCGGGGCGCATCGGCTTATTGAGGAGGTCCGCGACCTGGCGCCGATCCTTCTCCTCGATGACGTTTTCTCCGAGCTTGATCCCTCCCGGGCAGCCCGCGTGCTTGATCTGATGCCGACCGGTCAGATTTTTGTCACCACCGCGAGGGAGGATGAGGTACCGGTCACCGGACGCCGGTGGTTGGTACGAGACGGAAAGGTGTCGTCGTGAGAGCAAAGTATCTGGGGAGTGATGAGGGGCATCAACCAACCGGGATCAGTGAGCTTCTTGGTGCGATCATCGAGAAGGTTGCGGTCGGGGTCGATGTCCGCCATGGAGAGCTCGTCAACGACTGGCACCTCTTTGCTCCGCCGGACTGGGTCAGGTTTGCAACACCCGTGGGGGTGCGTGACGGTGTGCTGCTTGTCGAGGTCCCGGACGGCTCGGCTGCGTCACTCCTCAAGTACCAATCGCGGGACCTCAGGGACGCCATTGAGGTGCGGTTCGGTGACGACCTCGTGCACTCGGTGAAGGTCAGGGTTCGCGGGGCGTGAACCGGGTGCGGAACCATGCAACCACCGGGGTTGTCCTGACGTCCGGGTATACTTACAAGCGTGTTGGTAGCCTCGATTTCCCCTCTCAATTGAGGCGAGAAGGAGTCCTGTGACAAACTCAAAACCCTCCTCGGACGCGTCCTATGGAGCAGCCTCGATCCAGGTGCTCGAAGGCCTTGAAGCGGTTCGCAGGCGCCCGGCGATGTACATCGGGTCCACCGGACCGAAGGGACTTCACCACCTCATCTGGGAGGCTGTGGACAACTCTGTGGATGAAGCCATGGCGGGGTTCTGCACCCGGATCGGGGTGACCCTTCTCGCAGATGGTGGGGTCAACGTCAGGGACAACGGGCGGGGCATCCCCGTTGACAAGCACCCAACCTCCAAACTCCCGGCACTCACCACGGTGATGACCACGTTGCACGCCGGGGGGAAGTTTGATTCAGGGGCGTACGTCGTCTCAGGTGGTCTCCACGGTGTGGGGATCTCCGTCGTCAACGCCCTGTCGACGAAGACCGTCGTCGAGGTGGTTCGGGACGGCTGGTTGTGGAGCCAGAGTTTTGTCAGGGGGGAACCGGTTGACAAGCTTGAGAAGGTCAAACCGATGAAGCGGTCCGGGACCTCGGTCACGTTCTGGGCGGACCCGGCGATCTTTGAGGAGACCACCCAGTACACCGCCAAGACGGTCACGACACGGCTGCGTGAGATGGCGTTCCTCAACAAGGGCCTTGAGATCACGTTCCGCGATGAGCGGGGCGACGAACCCGTCGAAGAGACGTTCAAGTACGCAGGTGGAATCGTTGATTTCGTCAAGCATCTCAATGTGAGCCGTGAACCCATCCACCCGCAGATTGCGTTCTTCGAACACACCGATGAGAACGCGGAGGCGTCGATCGCCCTCCAGTGGACGGCCGGGTACAACGAGACGATTCTCTCGTTTGCCAACAACATCAACACCCATGAGGGCGGGACGCACGAAGAGGGGTTCCGAACGGCACTCACGAGGTCCATCAACGAGGTGGCTCGAGCCAAAGGGGTGCTCAAGGAGAAGGACAAGAACCTTGAGGGGAGTGACGTCCGGGAGGGTCTCACCGCCGTGATCTCGGTGAAGGTTCGCAACCCTCAGTTCGAGGGGCAGACCAAGACGAAACTGGGGAACACCGAGATCAAGTCGTTCGTCCAGAAGGCGCTGAACCAGGCGCTTGCGGACTGGTTGAACCGTCATCCGGGGGATGCGAAGAAGATCTCCGACAAGGCGTCCTCTGCCGCCAGGGCCCGGGCCGCAGCACGGCAGGCCCGTGATCTGACGCGCCGCAAGAGCCTCCTTGAGTCCGGAGGTCTCCCTGGCAAACTCTCGGATTGTTCATCAAAGGACGCCGCACGGTCCGAGTTGTTCATCGTCGAGGGGGACTCGGCTGGGGGGTCAGCAAAGCAGGCCCGGAACTCGGAGTTCCAGGCCATCCTCCCCATCCGGGGGAAGATCATCAACGTCGAGAAGAACCGCATCGGGAGAGTTCTCCAGAACACTGAGGTGCAGTCGCTCATCACGGCGGTCGGAACGGGGATCGGCGACGAGATGGACATCTCGAACGCCCGGTACAACAAGATCATCATCCTGACCGACGCCGATGTCGACGGTGCACACATTCGCACGTTGTTGTTGACGTTCTTCTTCCGCCACATGCCGGAGGTCATTGGACAGGGGTACGTCTACATCGCGCAGCCGCCGCTCTACTCCGCCAAGATCGGAACGAAGACGACCTGGATCGAGAACGACGAGGAACTCGAACGGTTCAAGGCGGCGAACGAGGGTCGCAAGATGAACATTCAACGGTTCAAGGGTCTCGGTGAGATGAACGCCGATGAGCTGTGGGACACAACGATGAATCCGCAGGAACGGACCCTGTTGCGTGTTGAGCTTGAGGAACAGTTCCTCGCCGAGGAGACGTTCACCACCCTGATGGGCAACGATGTGGAGTCCCGTCGCCTCTTCATCCAGCAGAACGCCAAAGACGCCCGCTTCCTGGACGTCTAGAGATCAGCCGGGGATCACCAACCATGCCAGAGGAATTTCAAGAGACGTTCACATCGGTCGCCATCGAGCAGGAGATGCAGGACTCCTTCCTGGAGTACGCGATGTCCGTCATCGTGTCTCGTGCCCTGCCAGATGTGCGCGACGGCCTCAAGCCGGTTCACCGACGCATCCTCTACTCGATGTGGGACAGCGGTATCCGGCCGGGGACACCGTACCGGAAGGCGTCCCGTGTGGTGGGCGACGTCGTCGGTTGGTTCCACCCCCACGCTCCTGAAGCCGTGTACGACTCAATGGTCCGGTTGGGGCAGGATTTTGCGCTCCGCAACCCGTTGATTGACCCGCAGGGGAACTTCGGAACCGTTGACGACCCCGCCGCGGCGATGCGGTACGTCGAAGCCCGTCTCGCCAAACTCGCCGCCCACATGCTTGATGGGATCGACGAGGACACCGTCGATTTCAGGGACAACTACTCGGGGGAGCGGGCTGAGCCCACGGTGCTCCCGTCACGGTTCCCGAACCTGCTCGTCAACGGGTCAACCGGGATCGCCGTCGGCATGGCGACCAACATGGCCCCCCACAACCTCGGTGAGGTGTGCTCTGCAGTTCTTCATGCACTGGAGCACCCCGATGCGACCGTTGAGGACCTGATGGAGTTTGTCAAAGGTCCGGATTTCCCAACCGGCGCGTACATCGTCGGGAACAAGGGTGTCAGAGAGGCCCTCATGACCGGGCGCGGGTCGATCCGCATGCGTGCGGTCACCGACGTCGTGGAGGTCGGAAAGAACCGCACGGCGATCGTCGTCACGGAGATCCCGTACCAGGCGTCACGCGACCGGATCATGGAGAAACTGGCTGAGGCCGTCAGGAACAAGACCATCGTCGGCATCTCGGATCTGAGGGACGAGTCCGACCGGCACGGCACCCGCCTGGTGATCGAGCTCAAGAAGGATGCCAACCCCCAGGTCGTTCGGAACCTCATGTTCAAACACAGCCAGCTCGAGGAGATCTTCTCGGTCAACAACGTGGCGCTGGTCGATGGCGTCCCGAGAACCCTGAACCTCGCCCAGCTGATCCACCATTACGTGGATCACCAACTCGAGGTCATCGAGCGGCGTTCCCGGTTCCGGCTTGAAAAGGCCGAGGCCCGTGCCCACATTCTGCGTGGACTGCTCATCGCACTTGACAACATCGACGAGGTCGTCCGGATCATCCGCTCGTCGGCGAACGTTGACGTTGCACGGGACGCGTTGATGGAGAGCTTTGACCTGTCCGAGATCCAGGCGAACCATATTCTCGACATGCCACTGCGCCGACTGACGGCGTTGGAGACCAACAAGTTGCGTGAGGAACTCGAGGAGTTGGAGCGAACCATTGCGTACCTCCAGGAGCTCCTTGCCAGCGAACCGAAGCGTCGCGCGCTCATCGGGGAGGAGTTGAGCGAGATCAGGGAGAAGTTCGCTGACGATCGCCGGAGCCGCATCATTCCTGACGAAGGGTCGATGTCGCTTGAGGATTTGATTGCTGACGAGGCTCTGGTCATCTCCATGTCAGGTGCGGGGTACGTCAAGTCGGTCCTGTCGTCGGCGTACCGAACCCAGGGCCGGGGCGGGAGGGGTGTCAAGGGTGCCGGCCTGCGGGATGACGATGTGGTGACCCACATCCTCCACACCACCGCACACGCGTATCTGTTGTTCTTCACCAACCGGGGCAAGGTGTATCGCATCCGTGCCCATGAGATCCCCCGCAAGGACCGGACCGCCAAGGGCACCATCATCCAGTCCGTGCTGCCGCTCGAACCCGACGAGATCGTCGAGGCGATCATCGACGTGCGGGACTACAAATCAAACCGGTACCTCGTGATGTTCACCAAGCTCGGGTTGGTGAAAAAGACGAAGATCGCTGACTACGACAGCCGCAACCAGGTGCTGGTCGCCATCAACCTCAAGGACGATGACGAGGTCGTCACGGTTCGCCAGACCAGTGGTACCTCCGAGCTCATGATGTTCACCCGGGACGGCCAGGGCATCCGCTTCCCCGAGGAGGAGGTCAGGGCAACCGGCAGGGCGTCACAGGGAGTCATCGGGATCCGGCTGCGAGGTGACGACCATGTTGTCGGTGCAGCGATTGCCGAGGAGGCCGGGGACATTCTGTTCCTGACCGCCGGTGGGTTCGGGAAGCGCACAAAGATCAGCGACTTCCCGTCAAAGCATCGGGGGGGAATCGGTGTCAAGGCGATCAAGGTTGTTTCGACCCGTGGCACGCTGGCAACGGCCCGCGCCGTGGCTGACAATGATGAGGTGGTGATCACCTCCTCTGACGGGATCCTGATCCGCCAGCAGGTCAACGCCATCAACCGGTACGGACGCAACTCGATGGGGGTCAAGGTCATGAACCTCGACGACGGAGCCGTCCTGTCGGCGGTCACGATTGTCGCAAGCGACGACCAGTCGGACGACCAGTCAGATGACCAGCCGGAGGAATCCTCAGAGGAGTAGGGCGGTCGGGTTCGTGACGGTTTGGGGAACGGATCGGAACGTGACGACGTCTCAATGGCAGGAAGCTGCAGAAGACCACCGGTAGGCTGTTCAGTCGAAAGGAGTCGCGATGACGGTTCATCGGGTTCGGCGCATCATCCGCAAGATTGATCCGTGGACGGTCCTCAAAGCCGGGTTTCTGATCAACCTCACCCTTGGTCTCGCTGGAGTCCTCGGAGTCTGGATCGCCTGGTCAATCGCCCTCCAGCGCGGGATTCCCGACAGTTTCGCTGACATGCTTGGTCGACTCACCATTGTGTTCTCCCCCGACGGAGGGCTGTATTTCCGGGTCGTCCTCATGATGGCGATCATCTGGGTGATCGGTGCAACGGCGTTCATGGCGCTTGTTGCGGTGCTGTACAACCTCGTTTCTGATGTTGTCGGCGGGGTTGAGATCATCATGCTTGAGGAGATCCCCGAGATCACGTTTGAGCCTGAGCGGCCCCGTCCGGTCGTCCATGTCCCTGCCGACAGTGGCGGGTCGTTGATGAGTGTTGACGAGACGGTGGAACACGTCTGAGGCAGCGGTCCCACGCCGGTGGCCACCGGGTTTGGCCCGGAGTCAGGGTTCGGTCAGGGTTCGGGTGACGTGGAGTTGGGTTGACTCCCCACTGGGACCGACCGTGACGGGGATGACAAAGCGAGCCCGGTCGATGTAGCAGAGACTCTCCGCGTTCTCCATGCAGTACACGAGGTTGATGTCGAGGGTGAGGACACCGTTGCCCTCATCGAAGTCGAGGGGGACGACCGCTGGCAGCGACGCACCGGTGAGGCTCCCCGCGGTCTGTGAGGGGAGGGACACGACGTTGTGGCCACCGCTGATCACAAGTGATGACGGTGCGTCGGGGTTGATCTTGTAACGGGCAGGGAGGGTGTAGTCGATCAGGACGCTGCCAGGTCCGGCACTGGCGTCGACGGGATCAACGGTGATGACGTCACCGACAAACTCCGTGGGGGGATCGAACTTCTCCACGCCCTTGAGGATGAGCGTTGCGGTGACTCCAGTTGCGGGGTCGATCGTCCGCACCGAGTGGTTGTTCGTGTCGGCAACGTACAGGACCCCATGGTCAAAGGAGAGACCCCCCGGCTCGTTGAACAGCGGGGATGACCCGTCAGCCCACCCACGCTCGCTGCCGAGCCACGACGAGACGGAACCCGTGCCGATGTCGACCCGCTTGATCTTGGAGTTGTAGGTGTCGGCAACGTACAAGGTGTGGCCGTTGATGGCGACGCCGAGGGGGTGCTGGAGCCGGGCGACATCCCCTACGCCGTCGAGATCCCCGAACTCGAAGAGGGACGAGTCACCCCCAACAACGAGGGACGTCATCGCCGTGGCGAGGTCACCAACCCGGATACTGGACGACTCGGCGTCAGCAAAGTACAACCGACGGTCATCGGAGAACGCGAGACCGCTGGGTTGGGCAAGCTCGGCGTTCTCGAACCGGGCGTTGTGCGTTCCCTCAGCGCCGTTCCCGATCAGGGGGTGCGCAGCGTTGTTGGCAACGTCGATGACCCAGATCTGGTGGGTTCCAGCGTTGGCGACGTACACAAGGCCGTCTTCATACGCCACATCCCAAGGTGAGTTGAGGGCTGCCGTGTCCAACCCGCCACCCTGGGGAGGCCACCCAAGCTCCCCGGTTCCCACAAGGGTCGTGACGGCACCGGTCGTGAGGTTGATGGTGCGTACCGCGTTGTTGCCAACGTCGGCGACGTACACCTCGTTGGTCTGTGGGTTCACCGCCATCCCCTGGGGTGTGTCAAAGGTGGCGTTGATCGTGGTGCCGTTGGCAAAGCCTCGCTCACCAGAACCCCACGCAGCGATGACGTCCCCGCTGGATGGATCAACCTCAAGCACACGGTGGTGGCCAGTGTCTGCCACCCAGAGGCGCCCGTTGGAAGCGAGGACGTTCCCCGGGTATCGCAGCGCCTGTCGTGGAGCGGTCACGGCGTCAGGGGTCGTGGTGCGGGGGGTCCGATCGAGTGTGCCGGCAGCATCGAACTCAGCAACGAGACTGGCGATCACCGGTTCAAGGGCGTCATACACGCCTTCACCGGGACGCACACCGACAACGTTTCCCGCCGGGTCGATGACCGCGATCGTCGGCCATGCTGAGACCCCCCACTGGTTCCAAACGGCGAACTCGTTGTCGTTGACCACCGGATGGGTGACCCCGTACCGCTGGACGACGTCCACGAGGTTCTCCGTCTCCCCTTCGTTCGTGAACTTCGCCGAATGGACGCCGATGACGACGAGTTCCTCCGGGTATTCATGCTCAAGGCGTTCAAGATCGGGGATGACGTGCATGCAGTTGATGCAGCCGTACGTCCAGAAGTCGAGCAGGACGACCTTCCCCCGCAACTCGGTGAGGGAGATGGGTGCAGCCGTGTTGATCCAGTCAAGCTCAGCAGGAAACTCAGGAGCCTCCTCGGTCCCTGCGTAGGATCTCCCTTCGTGACTCCCAGACCCGGCTGTGGTGCACGCTGTTGCGGTCGCTGTGATGAGACAGGCGACGGTGAGGGAGCGGACCAGGGTGTTCATGGCTCCTGGGGTGAGCGCCACACCGCCACCTCGAGTTCCAACTCGTTCACCCTGGCAAGGAGGTGTTCGGGCCTGGACGCCGCACGCTGGGAGCGGTTGTCGTAGACACCCTCGGCAGCAAGGAGTGCGACCGCTGCCAGGGTGATGGCCTCAAGGTACGCGCCGTGGTCGGCAACTCCAACGATCCGTCTGCCACGTGGTCCATCAATGTCGACAACGGCTCCACCCCACTCGTCGTTGCGGAACCCGACGAACCGACCCGGACCGCGCTTTTTGGTCCAGGTGGTGCCGACAGGGTCGGGGAACGGCAATGGTTCACCACGTTTCAGGGGAGTGCCGGGTTCGGTCCATCCGAGCCGTACGACATCGTCGGGGCTGGATGCCGCTGCTGGGTGGGTTGCGAGGGCAGTCGTGAGCGCTGATGCTACGTTGGCGCCATGGATGATGGGGGTGTGGGACGGTGCATCGAGATGATCCTCGCGGTCCCGCCACAGCACCAGGGGGAGTCCCGCAACCGAGGACCGTCCAGCCAACGCGTGAACGTCTGACGTGCCGTCTGACACGACGACGTCGTACCCGTCGAAGGTGGTGAGCGGACCGGACCGCTTCCGGCGGGCGGTACTGGCCGACAGGACACCGACGTACTCGACGCAACGTTCGCCGAGCAGGGCCTGTACGGTGCGGTTTCCGACCTCGCTTGCGGTGTCGACGGCGATTCTCATGATGGAAGCTGCCGGGGAGCTGGTTCCCATGTGCCCCCTGGACCTGTCACAGGGCCGACCCGGGAGTGTCGCCATGCTGTGAGCGCGATGGCAACCCCGAGGAACGTGATCGGTACGGCAAGGAGCTTCTTCACGATTGCTCAACGATACCGCGGGCGACGGGTTCCCTTCCGGAGAGGGGTCGCCGCACCGATCACGCCGGCTTCTGGGCGATGGTGGTGAACTCGTTGTACCGGAACGCTTTTCCGAACCACCTGGGGAGGGGGAAGGACCGGGACCGGATGACACGCAGCCCGAGCCGGGCACAAAGCGCCACATGGTCGGAGTCAACAACGAACTGCGTGTGCGTGGGGTCGCTGGCGAACCCCCGTTCCTGTGGGGTGACGAGGACGACCCGACCACCAGGTTTGACGTACTTCAGGTACGCACCGATGAGGTGGTCACCATCGTCCCCCTCAAGATGTTCGAGGACGTGGAGCAGGATCAGCGCATCAAACGGCGTTCCCACAGCAAACTCGCTCCTGGCGAACTCATCGGGGGTGAACGCCTGCAACCCCTGTTCGACACAGTACGCTACAGAGCTCTCATTGTG